>QHZC01000418.1 GCA_003224515.1 Acidobacteriota bacterium | reverse complement strand
CTCGCCATTTTTCAGGCGGATGGTAGGAAATCTTAGGGGCGCCGGACTAGTGGGCCAGGGCCCCCAAGTCCCAGTTGACACCGGCTGTGCGTGTTTTTCCGCTGATGTCTTTATAGACCCACGTTGCCAGATCCCATTTGATGTTCTGATCCGCAGTCAGAGTGGCGGGATCGATGCCCTGGTTATACGCAGGGCTGGTTGACACGACCGCAAATGGACCGGCAATGTCGCATGCAGGTACCGACCCTGTACATCCTGACGAAGCGTTATTCACGGGCGTTAGGACTGAAGGTGGCCGTGATGTTTTGAACTGTCCAGCCGCGGCTCCATCAAAATAAGGCAGGGGACCGACGAACTGCGGATCCTTGGGGATGAAATTCGAATTTCCTGAGCAAAAATCGGTGCCGGGAGAAGGATCGGCATAGCAGGGCCCTCCCCAATATAGGTTCTGCGCATAAGTGATATTCGTATTTGTGTTTCGTTTGTCGAAGGGCGGATTGGTAGTTTGCCAGGAGACGCTGATATTATTCACAAAAAATACGTTGTTGGAGTTGCTGGTCGTGAGGGAACCGATGTCAGGTTGCAGAGTATCCAAGTCGTTCCTATAGCAAGTATTGTTCACAACCCACACACTCGCTGCGGAGTTAGCGATGAAGCAGCGGCCGCCATTGCCATAAACCACATTGTTGACGACCAGCGCCGAAGGGGGTGTCGCGCACGCCTGGTCGATATCTACGGTGACCCCGTTGCCGTCGGTGGGAGTTAGGCGGGGTGGGGGCTGGATCATTTGGCTTTGATCGACCTCTCCGACAATGATGTTGTTGGCGGCCACGAAGTGAAATCCCGTATAAGTGTCGTTGCAGGTGTTGTTGTTATACGAAATTCCGCTCGTCCAGCTGTACCCGCCAGGTGAACCTGGCAGGACATAACCGTTGTGATGGATGATGTTGTGATCGGAGATAACATAATTGCAATCCACAGTCTGTATGCCGGCTCCCCCGGTGTTGCTGATGGTGTTGTTGTAAAAGTGCAGGTCATGGTTCGACCTGCAAGAAAACCCATCCAGAGCCGTCCCTAGACCGTCGAGTGTCAGCCCGATGAACTGAAGGTAGTTGGTCGGCCTCCCGGTGGCGCCGGTGGAATCGATCTTGATCATCGGATAGTCGCCGCAGGTGAAACCGCCCATCCAAACAATGAGCGCATCGCCATCGCCGTAGCTCTTATAGGTAATCCACGCTGAGGAGGTGCCGCTGTTTGGAACATTAAACGTGCAACTCAACTCATACCGGCCTCCGAGCAGGCAAACCACCGAACCGGGCACAGTGGCAGCAGCCGCGCCTGTCAAGGTTTTTGGATGGATCGTTCCGTCCACATGTTTCGTTCCGTCGTTACTGTCGTTTCCGTTGGCTGCAGCATAGAGTGTGCAATCCGTGACGAGCGTTGCGTGAATCCCAGAGTTGACTCTCAGGAACGCTGAATGCGTACCGCCGCTGGCGAAGTCGACGAAGGGGTCACCAACCAAAATCACCATCGCCCAGAGGCATAAACTCAGCTTGAAATTTGCCTTCATTCTTCTACCCTCCTAGCTAGTACGGTCCCTTTATTAAGACGCCAAGTGTCTGCCTGCCGTCTTTGGCAGGCAGCTCCTTGGCGACTTTTTCGTCCCTGTGGAGATCGGCTTCTCAGGCTAGGATCGAAGGACTGCCTCTGGGAGTTTCCAGGAATCGACTCTGAAACCCGTTGCCATCCCACAACGCGAGGACATACAATCCGATAAATCCTGCATTGGGGATGAGAACGACTACGGAATATCGCGCGAGAACAATCGCTTCATGTTTGCGATCGGCTTACGTAAACAACCTATAGAGGTTTTCTCCGGCCCTTTCAGTCACCGGATCGGGCACCAATTGATCGGTAAACCAGTTCGTAAGTTTGCCTAGAAGTTCCCGCATCTCCTTCTCAACCGGAGTTGGCCCGCCATTGGGTTCGTGTCGCAAGAAGGAGATGGTCTTCTCTTGGGTGCCGAACTTTCGTTTGTAGCGCACCAAACCTTCCTGGTCGATGTCGCTCAAGCCAAAATCCAGATAAGTCAGGCCTTGGTCCTTTCCCCTTTGAATTCCTTCCCAAATCAACAGGTCGTTCGGCCGGTGAGAAAGATCACCGGGGAGAGAAGCGTTGAACTTGTAGTAGAGCGTGTCCTTCCACTCCAGAAAGAAATCTCCGGCGGCGATCTTATCCTCCGAGAGCGCTAGCAGAAGAAACCCATGTTGCGCTTCCACAAAATGGTGCCAGATATTCCGAAAGAAACTGTAAGGTTGCGCGAGGAGACCGTATTTGTATTTCCGTACTTTCAGATGCATCTCAAAGAATGCCCGCAGTTCCTCCTCCGACTGCGCGAGGCGAACAACGAGGCCCTCGCGCTGAGATTTCCGGATGGCCCGGTGGGTGGAATCGTGCATGGCCCGCCAAAGGGCATCCGGCTCCGGCCGCAAATCCAGACCATGCCACTTGGCCTCCTTGACGAGAGAGAATCTCTCATCGGCAAGAGGCAGATCATTTTGCAAACAGCGCACGGTAATGGGACAGTGCTCGGGCAACAGCTGGTCGATTAAGAAGCGCCAGCTGTGCGCGTCATTGACCAACGGATCGCAATAATCCGAAAAGGGCAGGGCCACGATCCGTTCTCCCAGAACGTCCGTGATCCGACAGAAAGGAATTCCGGCGCATGGTTCTCCGCAGTCATCGAGAATCACGTAAGCACTGGCCTCCCAGCCATATGTATCCGTCAACACTCGAATCCAGCTCGGCGAGTGAAAAACGCCGCTGGGAGCTTGCTCCACGAGCTTGCGCCACAATAGATCGTTACGAGGATCCACACGCACAATGTTCAAGTACGTTTACCCCCCTTCAATGGGACGCTCTTTTCGCGGGGTGCCCTGGAGCAAGACCCCGGCAACTGATTTTCCCGGGCGTGACTCATCTCGGATCGCCTGGTTCGCAGCTGGCAGTTCGTGTGAGGGGCGGGCGTCGAGCCTGATTTTGTATTTCTTCTCCATGTGGCAGAGCCTGCCGTGAACCGGCGGGCGCAGGCAGGATGGCCCGATAAACTTCTAGTAGTTTCGGAATTGAATATTGCCAGGCCAACTCGGTTTCCACCCTCCGCCGCCCCAGCAAGCCCATCCTTTTTCTGCGTGCAGGGTCGTCCATAAGTTCCGCGATGGTTCGAGCGAATTCGAGCTCATCGTTTGGTTTCACGTAAGCCGCCGCTCCTTGTGCAGTGGAGCGATGCTCCGTTAGATCGAAAGCCACAATGGGTTTCGCCAGGGTCATGTATTCCATCAGCTTGACCGCCGTCGAGCGATCGTTGTAGGGAGCTGACGGTTCGGGAGCAACACAAAGGTCGGCCGCACCGAGATAGCGCGCCACTTCCGCATGATCCACCATCCCGGTAAACAACGTGTACTGGGAGATGTCCAATTGCTTAGCTAGTGATTTCAGGTAAGGGAACGCGTCCCCGCCACCCACGAGGATGCAAAAAAAATCAGTTCTCCCCAAATCCCGGACCAGGTGGCTCAGTGCGCGCAGGAGGTAGTCCA
>QHZC01000417.1 GCA_003224515.1 Acidobacteriota bacterium | reverse complement strand
TTGGGCGCGCAAAGCGGCTAATCCAGGTTTCCACGATAGGAAATTCTTACACGTCAACCTTCTGGTGGAGGTGTCTCGTTTCGCTTCAAAACCTGACCTTCAACTCAGCTAACAACTTTAGAATCAGTCTCCCGATCAAACCAAATTCTGACCTTGTCTCATCTTTGTCTCGCTCTCACAAAAAAACTATTCGGCGTTCAACTTTCGTGAATAATGCAGGCTAAGCAACTACCTAGCAAGAGGATTGCCTGGTGCGCTGCTGAGTAATCTCTCTCCCCCAGAATGCGGTATTCACCGGGTTGTGGAGGCGTCTCCTCCTCTGGTACTTAAGATACGGCTATTTAATTCCCCGCGTGGCGAAACACTGCTCCACTACTTACTGGGGAATGCTGACAGGAGGAGGGTACCGATGTCTGCCAACCGACCCCAGGTATGCAATTACAAGATTCGAAATGGCAATGGCATGCGGCGCTGGTTGTGGTCGCTTCGGGGCCTGGCGCTGCTCTTGCTCGGAACTCTGGGATGTGTTCCGGGGGAAGCCCAATTCCTCGCGTATGTGCCCACCCACAAATCGAATAGCGTTTCGGTGATTAACACGTCTACCAATTCTGTGATAGACGTAATCCCGGTGGGGGTTCAGCCGCTCAGTGGCGCCGTCTCGCCGAATGGCCAAGAGGTTTACATAACCAATTCCGGTTGGTTTCTGCCCAACAACGATGTCTCGGTGATTGACACGCTCACGAACACCGTCGTGGCTACGATCCCCGTTGGGCGTTTCCCCATCGGTGTGGCCTTTACGCCGGACGGGGCATTCGCTTATGTGGTCAATTCCGGCTCCAACAACGTATCGGTCATCGACACGTCACACCGCGGCACTTTGGCCACGATTAATGTGGGAGCCAGCCCTTGGGGTATAGCCTTCACGCCGAATGGGGCCTTCGCCTACGTGACGAATCAATCCTCGAACAACGTCTCCGTGATCGACACCGCCACGAAAAACGTTGTGGCCACGGTCCCAGTGGGAAACAACCCCGTCGGCCTGGCCATCACGCCGAACGGGGCCTTCGCCTATGTAGCGAATTATTTGTCCAACAGCATCTCGGTGATCAGCACCGCCACCAACACCGTTGTGAATACAATTACGGTAGGGACTACCCCCATTGCCGTCGCCGTCACTCCGAACGGAACCTTCGCCTATGTGCCAAATGACGGCTCCAACAGCGTCTCGGTGATCAATACGGCCACCAACGCTGTCGTGGCCACGGTCGCCGTAGGTACTAACCCACGCGGTGTCGCTATCACCCCGGACGGGATCTTTGCCTATGTCTCGAATAGAATCTCAAACACCGTCTCGGTGATCAACACGGCTACCAACACCGTGATCGCAACGGTAACGGGAGTGGCAGTTTTCCCTGAGGCGGTGGCCATCGCGCCGGCTCGATGAGCTGGGTCCGCCGAGACCCAGGTGTTCCCCGTAGATCCTTCAGAGGGTTTACCCGGTTCCCCAAGGCTGGAACTTCTACCTAATATTCGGCCATGCCGGGGCGTGCGTCGCAGAAAACGGGATCTACTCGCTGCCACATCGCAATCACCAACTCCCCAACTTAGTGATCTTTCAAGAGGGGCAGATTTCCACCGAGCCCGGAGTGCTCACCCGACTTCTTTTGCGTCGGTGAATGATCTTGTACAGCTCGTCATCTCCCACGTAGGTCCAGATCCTCCCCGTGCGTGCGCGCGGAAGCGCTGGATCCAAAACCGGTGTGTCGTCCGTCTGCAGGGCCTTGGACTTGAGAACGCGTTCTTTCATCCGATCGAAAAGTGATAAGCTCCCCGCACCGTCGCATCCAATCACACCTGGTTTTGCGGGATACGGTCACTCCCTGGCGCTGGTGGATTCCTTCCTGACGGTACAGTGGAAGATGATCGCCATATTTGCTGGCTCCCACATGTGCCAGCAACCCCGGTCCCGGCAGCCCCCTCTCGATTGGCTGCATCGGTTTCTGCGCCGTTAGCACCGTGCATCCCTGGCCGCAGGCGTATTTCCTACAGGCTTCCTAGATCACATACAACGAAGCCGGCAAAAAGCGGACAGCTTTAGTATCCGCGAATATTCCGACTCAATTTTGGCCGAACTTCTTTGCCTTCAGAAACGAGATTGAAAAAGCAAGAACTTCCCAAAGGCAGCGCGTGTCTCCTTCCCGGATCGCGAGCGTCGCGCTCACTCCTTCACCAATCAAAAGACGGGGCCAGCAATGCGGAACGAGTACGCGTAGTGACTGGTGAGAGCGGCAGGCAAGTCGACCCGCAGGTTGTCACCCTGTTGGGACCAAACAAGCGGATGCGCATATCCCAACAGGTAAATTTTCGTGCCAGGCTTCACAGAAGGGATTTGAAGGTGGCTTTGGGCGCTTTGGGCTGTCCCAGGAGGATCGCATACGTCGCGTTGCTCTCCGGTCCTCGCACTACGCAGGCGCCCCCAGACTTATGTTGACACAGAGGGGTTCCCATCTATTATGAAGTGGAGGAAAATCATTTTGCTCTATCGAGTCAGCCCACAGCCGAGCTAGCCAGAGATCAGGCCGGATGTTCAAGCCATCGCGGTTAACGGTGGGCATAATCGGGCTGTCGAAGCCCAAATGCAAAAGGCAATTGACTTCTTCATTCAAAAAAGCATGAGGTCGCGTTATCGGATACGTCCGATAGCGTAGCGTTAATCAGGCTTGCGCCATCTAAGAAACTCCATTACGCTGGCCCAGTAGCCAGCGGTGTCTTCCCTCCTCACCCGCTATCGGTTGTTCCAGTTGTGACTCAAATTCTTGTCAACGAAGGATGACGCATGACGCGCAAAAACACTTGGGCGAGACTTGCTGCGACGGTAGTGCTGAGTTTGCCTTTGACCGCCTGCAAGGACACAAAAACTCTGCAAGAGAACGAGCAATTGAAGGCCCAGGTGGCGGAACTTCAGAAAGAGAACGGCCAATTGGGAAACGATCTCGAATCAATGACAGCTGCCCGCGATGCTTTGACGAAAGAGAACGAGGGGCTTAAGGCAGAGATTAAGGCCAGCAAAACGAAGAGCCCCGGAACGAAAGTTGCGAGTCGAAAGCGTCGTCGGAGGTAAAGGTCTCGACAGTTTTAAGACCCGCACGTGGTTTGGAGTGCATGAACCGGTTTCTGTTTTCATCGTCAGAAAAGGGAGGTTGGGAGCATGAAAACGTTTGAGGTGCAATTTCGCTATCGGGATCGAAATGAAGTAACGGTGGAATCGACGGTCAAAGTGGATGCGTCGAGTCTTCCTGGAGCGGTCGGTAAGGCGGCACGCGAGTTTGTCAAAGGCTTGGACCGGAAACAGAGATTCGATATGAACAAGAATGGACTCGAAATTACGGCCAAGTCTGTCGCCACGACAACGTCGGCGCAGGCAGAGACCCCATCCGCGGAAGCCGCCGCTCGCTGAGAAGTCAACAGGAGTGAATCGATTCCGGCGCTTGGTGCGCGAAATTGATCCCTGCGTGAGGGTCTCAGAGCGAGGGGCCCACCCATGTCGTCTGATCCTCGACGACATCAAGCCCCCAGACAATACCATTTCCAAGATGCGAGGTCGTCGTGGTTGAACAAGTCCTGACAAGTCGGATAGCCGCAGTGCGAGCTGTAAATCTGCTGAAAAAGATTGTCTGACAAGGGGAAATCCCTCGGTTACCCTACAAGGCAGTAACGGGTAGGCAACGAACCGTTCTGGAGCCTTTGGAAAATGTACCCGCATTCGCAAGAGCGGCACAAAAACCGCGCGGCCAAGGTGTATCTGCTAGCATTAGGCGGAGCGGGCCTAGGCGTGGTCGTAGGGGTCAGAATATTCAAGAATATTCAAATGTGCGTAACCGTCGTCAGTCGAAGAGAGCCTAAAATGCTGCGCGGCTCTTCTGGCAGCGAGTGCCGAGGCTTCCGGATCCTCGGCCATGGGTAAACAACACTGCCGGCATATAGAGCAGACCTAACCGATCGTGTCATTTCAGCGGAATAGGGTAAGCCCGTAGCGCTCCCCCGCAAGGGGAAGGACCATCGCAAGATGGAACCGATGGCGATGCGGGTAACGGAAATGGGAGCAAGCGAAGGCTGCCCTGTAATCGGGGAGATGGAGGTTGCGTCGCCTTGTTGGGACAACATCACCTCGCCAGAAACGGAGCGTATTGAGTAGGTCTTATACGTTTTGAATCAGGCCGCGTCCTCGCATTTCAGGGGGGGGGGTTGGGTGCTCGAGCCGGATGACGGGACAGCATTGGCCAGAATGGCTGCCAAGTGGGTGGGGACTGTAATTATGCAGAGGCGGGGCAAGCAGGCAGAGTTGTAACTTCCTCAGCTTGATGCCGTTCCGTGTCCGAAGGTCCCCGAAATTCATGCCTTCCGTATCACAAATATTATTGTTATTACTAGTCGGTATATTACCAGATACAGTACTCACTCCCGTCTGGGCCCTTTGCGTTAGAATCGTATGGCTATGAAGCGCCGCAATCGCAAGCGAGGCTCAAAAGTTGCGAGCCCTCCGACGATTCCCAGTTATACGGAAAAGCCTGCTGGTCCTTCCGTCGGGCTTCCCGGGGCGGACCGCCGGACTCATCCTCGCTACGAGTTCACTGCCGGTGTTGAGGTAGTAGCGACCGAATCCGGCGCGCGGATTGAAACGCGCGTTCGTGACTTGAGTCAGCAAGGCTGCTATGTGGACACGAACAACCCCCTCCCTTTAGGAACGGTCACAGAAGTACGCATCACAAAGGGAGCACAATTGTTTGAAGCCCGGGCTAGAGTCGTCTACTCGCGAGCTAGCAAGGGTATGGGGCTGATGTTTGCCACCATTGAGCCGGCACAGCTTCGGACTCTCGAGGAGCCAGCGAGTATTGATGGCAATCCCAGTCCGAGTCTCCGGGCAGACCGGCGTTGGATTGCCTTTCGAAGAAGAGACTCACACGCGGGCCATCAGTGCTCACGGTGCGTTGATTCTCGTGTCTACGCAGGTGTACAGAGGACAGCGTCTCACTCTGTCTAACGTGCAGACAAAGGCTGCGCTGGAGTGTGTTGTCGCGCACATTGACAGGCACCAAAGCGATCGTCCTCAGGTGGGAGTGGAGTTCATGCTGCCCAATCCTATGTTTTGGCATGTGGCCTTTCCGCCCAAAGACTGGACACCCCGTCACCCAGATGCGAAATCCCACGTAAAAACGAGCGAATCGAGCTGAAGTCCCGAAGTAGCGGCCCGACGTGTTCCAGTCCTGTGTTTTTGGGCCGCGCCGAGAGGACGCTATCCGAACGCTCGTCGCGTTGCCTGACGACCGACCAGCGTGGTAGGCCTCAACGGATATGCCGGGCGAAGGTGCAGGG
>QHZC01000416.1 GCA_003224515.1 Acidobacteriota bacterium | reverse complement strand
GATCGCATCCCGTGGCGAGGAGAGATTGGCAAGCGCGTCTACGAAAGCGTTTCGAAGGACGCCTGGAAGCTCTGGCTGGAGCATTCCAAGATGGTGATGAACGAGTACCGGCTGAATCCACTCGATCCCAACTCGCAGAAAATCATGGAAGAGCAGATGGAACAGTTTTTCTTCGGCGAAGGCGCTAAATTGCCCGAGGGATACGTGCCCCCCAAAGCAAAAGGTTAATTCCCCTGATTTGTCATTCGGCGCGTCGCGGGATGTTCAACCGTCAGGCGTGGTGTAATCGTAAACCATAATTTCCCATGGGCCTCGCGGAGTGCCTGCTCGACTTTCTCAGGCGTCCTCCCCCGCGCAAAAAGAAATCCCAGATAGCTCGAGCCCTCAGGCCAGGCGGCGATGGCATCGTGCAACCGGGCGGTGATCGACAATTCGGTGATCCCCGGAATCGAACGGGCGGCATCTTGTCCAGAAACGCCTTCCAGAATCCCGCTTTTTGGAACGGGGAGCATCATGACGCCGGAGGCAATTCGTTCGCGTGCGCGTGACGAGCAAGCAGTTCTTCGAGGCCGATTGGTTCACTTGCCCCGTCAAAGGAAAATCGCAGGGCTCGGGCGCAGAGACCGCCGATCGGCCGGGTTGCAACTTCCAGTGGCCACACTCCATCCCCGTTAACCCGAAACTCCGCGTGGATTGGTCCATGCGACAGACCCAACGCTCGCGTTGCATCTCTCGCGCATTTCTCGATGGCGTGCTGCACGGATTCGGGAAGCCGTGACGGTGTGACGTAGATCGTTTCCTCGAAGTACGGGCCTTCAAGCGGATCGGGCTTATCAAAGATCGCCAATATGCTCAAAGCACCATCCGTGAGAAGTCCCTCAATGGCTACTTCCCTGCCCGGTATGTAGCCTTCCACAAGCATCTGATCGAGATTCGCCTCGCGAGTGGCAAGAATCTCAGGGGATTGGAGCAACCGCCGGACACGTGCGGCCGCCGCGAGAAACTCCTCTCGATCGTTCGCACGCACCACGCCTTGACTCGCCGAAAGCGAAAGCGGTTTCAGCACACAGGGATAGAAGATACCCAGCAGCACAGGTTCAGGCGCGGGATCGACGGGAAGATTCCGAAACCACGGGACACAAAGCCCGGCATCTCGAAAGACTTCTTTCATGCGCAGCTTGCTCCGGCACGCTTCCACGGCGGCAGGATGGTTGTAACGGATTCCCAGACCACGCGCGGCATAAGCAGCAGCGGCAGCGGGCCGGTCACCGAGAGCAAGAATCCCGCTGACGTCCTGTCCGCGAAGCGCTTCCATCACTGTGTAGGCAGCCACCTCCGGCGTTTCGAAATGCACGGCGATGGCCCGATCGCCCCAGGGATCTTCCAGCTGGTGGCATCGATCGGTAACGTAAACAAGCCGCACGCCCAGCTTGTGCGCAGCATCTTCAAAACTTCGCGTCTGGTAACCCAGTTTCGCCGTAAAGAGCAGCAATCGTTTGGACGGATTCGTCATTCGTGACGCGTTTCTATGCCGAGATCAAACAAAGCCATCAGCGCTTGCGACGGCATTCTTCACCAGCGGCTGGGCGACTATAGAGACCAACTGGTCCCGGGTCGGCTCGGCGCAGCAGTACCAGGGTTCGCTGAGAAACGGAACGCCTGGCTGCGATGGTGTCGACATGGTGATCGGTGGCGCGGGCAATCCGGCTACCGCGTGTGCCGCTTTCCAGATGCGTTCGAAAGTAGCCGGGCGCGATTCTTTTTGCCGCTCCGCCGCGGCGGCGATCTCCTGCACCGTTTCGCTGAGAGCGTCCACGCGCGGCTCGGCGTTTTTCCAGGGGTACGCCAGCGACTGCGGGTCGAACGGCCCAACCAGGCGACGCACCTCTTCTAATTCCAGCATTCGCGAGCCTTCCGGGATGAGCAAACGAATGCCCAGCTGAACAGGGGTGACATTTTCGATCACGCCCTGCTGCTCGATCACTCGCAACAAATCCAGGTAGCCATCCACTGTCGTCCAGGGCGTGAACGGCACGAAAGTCGGATGAAGCGTCAAGCCGAGTTCGCGGAACGTCTTCACGACGCGGAGAAAATCCTCGCGCGTGTGTCCCTTGTCGAGGAACTCCAGCACCGCATCATCCAGAGATTCGACCGCACTGATCACAAAAAGACAGCCCGTATCGCGAAGCGTGGCCAAGTGCTTCTCATACCGCGAGTTCCATCGCGTGACGAATGCCGTTAAAGAAATCCGGATCACCAAAGGTGATGTGTTGCGCCCCCGCAGCCACCTGGCGCCGAATGTCTTCGAGCACCACGTCGCGGTCGACGATTCGAAACACTCCCTTGTAAACCGGTACGATTGGGCAATGCCGGCAAAGATGCTTGCATCCGCGGCTCGCTTCCGTGGAACCAACGATCCGGTACCCGTCCCCGGGAACGATGAGATGCGCATACTTCTCCATCGGAGGCATTCCCGATCGATCCGGCACCTCGAACCGCAATCTTGCCATCGAGATCAAGGGCTCCGCGGGCTGCTCGATGGCCTGAATTCCAGCTGCGGCAAGGCGCTCCGCCACGTGCACGAGCTCTTCTTCAAATTCGCCGCCGAGAATCGTGGACACGCCGAGCGCACGAAGATAATCGACGTTCATGGGGGCGTACAGGCCATAACAACAGAGATGCGACCTTGGATTCTGTTTCCGCAGCGGGGGAATGAGCTGCGCGGCCAGCCGCGTGGCCGTATGCATGGGCAAATAAATCGCGATTAGCTCGGCGTCGCCAAGCGCAGCCTCATGCAATGGCTGCCGGGCAAGGTCGAGCGCTACAACTCGGTGGCCGCTCTTGCGCAGCCATGCCGCAGGTGACGCCAGTCCGAAGGGCTGCCTCCCCAACTCGTAGGTCGAAATGAGAACGATGTTCACGGCCATACCAGTATAGCTGCGCGGCGCTTGGATTCAATTTCGGTTATCATAGAGAGCTACGGTTCACAGCCAAAGGACTGTCAGGATGGCCATCAACGCGGGCAATTCTTTCCGCACACGCGACAAACTGAACGTGGGCGCTCAGACATTTGATATTCACCGTCTCGAATTTCTAGAAAAGCAAGGCGTCGCCGATCTGGCGAAGCTTCCCTTTTCACTGCGCATCCTTCTGGAGAATCTCCTCCGCTGCGAGGATGGCCGCTTTGTCCATGCAGAGGACATCCGCGCGCTTGCGGGCTGGCGGCCCGGCGCCCCGGAAAAAGAGATCGCGTTCATGCCCGCACGCGTCCTCTTGCAGGACTTCACGGGCGTACCCGCGATCGTCGATCTCGCCACCATGCGCGAAGCTGTGCAGCGCATGGGCGGCAATCCGAAGCGGATCAATCCGCTCTTCCCTGCCGAGCTGGTCATCGACCATTCCGTCCAGGTTGATAGTTTTGGCAACGTCAACGCCTTCGGCCTGAATGCGGAGTTGGAGTTTCAGCGTAATGTCGAGCGCTACGCGTTCCTGCGCTGGGGGCAGACGGCGTTTCAGAATTTCAAAGTCGTTCCGCCGGACACCGGCATCTGCCACCAGGTGAACCTGGAATACCTCGCGCGGGTCGTCTGTGCGATGCCCTACGGCAACAGGTTTGAGGCTTATCCCGATTCGGTCGTAGGCACGGATTCACACACCACCATGGTCAATGCCCTGGGCGTCTTCGGTTGGGGCGTCGGCGGGATCGAGGCAGAGGCGGCTATGCTCGGCCAGCCTTCTTCGATGCTCATCCCGGAAGTCGTTGGTTTCCGTCTGCACGGCCGCTTGAGCGAAGGCGCGACCGCGACTGATCTGGTTCTGACCGTTACGGAAATGCTGCGCAAGAGAGGCGTCGTCGGAAAATTCGTGGAATTCTATGGTTCGGGTCTGTCCTCGCTGAGCGTTCCCGACCGCGCCACCATTGCCAACATGTCCCCCGAGTATGGCGCAACAATGGGCTTCTTCCCCGTTGATGCGGAAACACTCGCTTATTTGCAATTCACCGCGCGTTCGGCCGAACAGATCGCTCTTGTCGAAGCCTACTGCAAAGAGCAGATGCTTTTTCGCACCGATCAGACACCTCCTCCACTCTTCAACGACACGCTGGATTTGGATTTGCGAACCGTCGAGCCCACTGTCGCTGGTCCCAAGCGTCCGCAGGATCGCGTCGCGCTGCGCCAAGCCAAGGCTTCTTTCACGAAAGTTGTGGGAGGAACGCCGGCGAAGCACGTTGCCGTTCGAAACAACGGCGACTCGTTTGACCTTTCGAGCGGCGCCGTGGTCATTGCCGCCATCACCAGCTGCACTAACACTTCAAACCCCTCACTCATGCTCGGCGCCGGCCTGCTGGCGAAGAAGGCGGTCGAGCGCGGCTTGCACGTGAAGCCCTGGGTCAAGACCAGCCTTGCGCCCGGTTCGAAAGTCGTGACCGATTACTTGCAAGCCGCGGGGTTGACGCCATACCTCGAGAAGCTGAATTTTCACCTTGTCGGCTACGGATGCACCACCTGCATTGGCAACAGCGGTCCGTTGCCGGAAGCCATCGGGGCCGCCATCAGGGATAACAATCTGATCGCCGTCGCTGTTCTCAGCGGCAATCGCAATTTTGAGGGACGTATTCATCCGCTGGTTCGCGCCAATTATCTGGCCTCGCCTCCGCTGGTCGTCGCTTACGCTCTCGCGGGACGCATGGACCTTGACCTCACCACCGAACCGCTCGGAAACGATCCTGCGGGCAAACCGGTATACCTCAAAGATATCTGGCCGACGCCGCAAGAAATTGAATCAACGGT
>QHZC01000415.1 GCA_003224515.1 Acidobacteriota bacterium | reverse complement strand
CTGGTAGACGTGGTGCATGATATCGATGTTCGCCGGATCGGACATGTTGGTAAGGGAGAGAAGGCGTTCGCACTTGGCAAATCCTTCTTCGGTGAGCGTCGCGGTGCGGTGCTTTTCGTCGAGCGTGTAGTCGATGTCCTGGATCAGCTTGGGGATGATTTTGTCGATCTTGGCGTACTTGTCGGTAGACTCCTCCGACGGGCCGGAAATAATCAGCGGAGTGCGCGCTTCATCGATGAGAATGGAGTCCACTTCGTCGACGATGGCGAATTGGTGTCCGCGTTGCACGCAATGCGCGAGGTCGTACTTCATGTTGTCGCGGAGGTAGTCGAAGCCGAATTCGTTGTTGGTGCCGTAGGTGATGTCCGCGCCATACGCCGCGCGGCGCTGGTCGTCATCGAGATCGTGCACAATCACGCCGACGCTCAATCCCAGCGCGCGGTACAGTGGGCTCATCCATTCCGCGTCGCGCCGTGCGAGATAATCGTTCACCGTGACGATGTGAACGCCGCGCCCGGCCAGCGCATTGAGCACCGCCGGAAGCGTGGCAACGAGCGTTTTGCCTTCGCCCGTCTTCATTTCCGAGATCTTGCCTTCGTGCAGAACCATGCCGCCGATGAGCTGCACGTCGAAATGCCGCATGTTCAGGAAGCGGCGACCGGCTTCGCGGACCAAGGCGAATGTCGGCACAATCGCGGGTTCCAGCGCCTTCTGCAACTGCTCCTTATACGCAGGCTCCGCGGGATCGGCGTCCTTCAGCTGCTCCTGCACCTGGGCGCGGAGCTCCGCAAAACGCGTTTTGCGGCCTTCGTCGCTGAGCGATTGCACTTCGGCTTCGCGCGCATTGATGGCCGCGATGAGCGGCTGCAATTTCTTGATGTCGCGCTCGTGCTTGGTACCGATAAACCGAGCGACGATCTTGTCAATGAGCTTGGCTAGGTCCATGAAGGGTTTCGCCGTCTCCTGACGGTTCTCCGCGTGCTTGCTTCCACTGGGCAGTACAATGCTGCCAGTAGAAACATCTTATTCTAACTGGTTGGACGCGCCTGCGCCAAGAAACACGGCGTAACTGAGCAAGAGCATCGCTATCTGCGCGGGAGCATGGGGCGTTACTTGGAACCAGCTACGCCAACGGGCTCGGGAGTGACGTCGCTTTCGGCAACCGTGGGCACGGTATGTTGCAGGCTACCCGCGAGGAGCCGCCGGTACTTGCTGCGTTCTTCCAGGTTCATGTCGACGATCTCGAAGGCCATGTCCTGCGCGCGGTAATCGCGCATGAGAGCAGTGGCCTGCAGGTTACGCATTCCGAGCTGCAGCTTCAATTGCACTTGCGTTCCGGGAGGCAGGTGCCGGCTGATGGTCGCCACGCCACCGCTCAGGCTCGCCGTCTTGATCTCGAGGGAGCAATTCTCCGTCAGGTTGATGCTCAAGGCCTTGACCGGCTTCTGCAGACGCACGCGTGTGTGCCGGCGCTGACGCACAAATTTTGACGAGACGGGAATCTCCAGCGGTGCGAGGGTAAAGTCTTCCTTGTCAATTCCGCTCTTGGGCAGATAATCGCGAACCCAGTCCGGATCGAGTTTTTCAAGCGCCTGCAGCGCGGCAATACGTAACTCCTGCGGCTGTACCCAGCCAAACACCTTTTTCGCCTCGACGAGGCGCTTTAAGTTGACGCGCAGATATGGCCCGCCACCGGGGGGCAAGTCGCCGTCGGCGATGGTCAGGAGTTTGCCGAGGGCCTCACGGTCCGCAGTTACGCCGATCTCGTCGATCACCAGCGCCGTCACCAGCGGGTCCACGTGATCGAGCAACTCCAGCAGAATATGGCACCGCCGCGCCGCGCCACTGCCGGAAATCTGCCGCACGATGCGGTCTTGCGAGGCCCGCGGAAAATCTTTCATCCGGGCCGGCAGAAATACCATGACCGATTCCGGATCGAGCCGGCTCAGCAGCCCGGCCATCTCCACGGCCTCGGCGATAGGCCCGCCGCGCACCGTGCTCCGGAGATACTGAACGGCCTCTTCGCCCAAGTCACTCGCTAGATTCGCCACGTGTTCGGAATCATCGCGCAGACCGCAACGATTGAAACGCGCCGAGAGCTGCTCCATAGTCGTCTGCGGCAGCAGTCTAAGAACATCGGTCAGCCCCGCAGCCACCTGGCGCGCCCTCAGCGCTTCCTCGACAAACTCCGGCACGCGCTCTTCGATTCCCATTTTCCCGCGCAGGCTGCGCGCGATTCCCGGCCGCTGCGATTCAACGCCGGCCACAAGATCGAGTGCCTGCTCCATCGCCGGAAAATAGCGGCTCGTGGCCGCTTCGTGGCTCAGCCGCACGAAAGCCGCGCTCACCAAGCCTTGGAGTTCCAAATCCTGCTCCACGCTGAGCCGCAGGCCCAGGTGCCGCAGCGCTTTGCTGAGCAGCTTCGGATCGGCCTTGGCATAAAGTTCGGCCATCTCGGAAAGTCCTACGGCGGTTTTCTTCCGCGCATCGGCCTCCTCGCTGTCCGCGCAAGCCGCATAATTCTGAAGAATGCTGATGGCCTCGGCGATGTTGCCGTGCTCGATCAGTTCGGCAACATAGGACTGCACGTTGCGCGGCGAAATGCACCAGGCCTCTCCGGATAGCAGCACGGCGCGTTTACCACTCTCCGGCACCGCGGCCCAGAACTGTTTGTCAAGAATTTCGCGATGCGACTCCGCCAGAATACCCGCTTCGCTCATCTTGTCTTCATGAGCGCCGAGAATCTTTCGTAGATTCTCGATTTCCTGGTTCATGCGGTCGAGCATCTGGCGGACGGCGTTGACTTTGACTTCGCCGCTTTCAAACCGTTCCAGTGCGAAACGGATCGCCAGGTGTTCGGCGAGCTGCACGATCACCGACTCGTCCGGCTTGGCGTTCGGCGCTTGCGCCGCCAGGCTTAGGAGTGCCTGTTTCAAGGTGTCTTGCGCGCGGCCCGGCAATTGCGACATCTGCTCCTGGAACACCCCCGCCGCAGCCACTCCACCCTGGCCCGTGCCAACGTGTCCAAAACTAGTCAGCGCGCTGAGAATTCCGTAGATCTCTTCTTCGCTCGGCTCGCGGTGCCCGTCACTTCCGCTTCCCTTTCCCGCACCGAGCCTGGCGCCAAGCCCAACGCCGAAAGAGCCAACTCCGGCACGGGACTCTATTTCAAAGCCCACATCGCTGCCGCCTGCGGTCCAAAAACCTGTACCCGGCCCAGAACCGGTGCCTGTCCCACCGCCACCGGCACCTCCTCCATAACCTGACCCGCCACCCCCAGGTCCGGCCGTATCGGAATCTCCCGCCCCCCGGGCTTGTCCAGCGGGCTTAGGTCCGCCCGGGCCCGGCCCAGAAATTCCACCGCTTTTCGAACCCTGCGCCGCGGCAATCAATTCGAGCAGTTTCTGGGGGTCGTTCAACCACTGTCTGAATTGATTTTGGTCACCGCCAAGCGATGCGGCAGCAATCTGAGCAGCCATGCTCGCGTCTTTCAGCCGCGAATCCGTGGCCACGAAGCAAATCTCGTTGATGCGGATCCCCTGGGCGCCGGCGAGAGCGACTTTCAATTGTTGTGCAAGCTCGGCTGGTTTGGCTTTGCCGATGGGAAAGGCGCGCACGAATCGGCCAATCTCTTCTTCTGTGAGGGAAGCTAAAAACTGTACGCTGGCCACACCTGCCGCAGAAAGCAACTGCGCAAATTGTTTTTCAGCGGGTGAGCCTTCCAGGGGCACGCCATCCAGCAAGAGCTGCGAATTCGTCGCTCCGAGCAATAGCCCCGAGTCCGTCCCCATGGGAATGGCGGTGCGCAATTCCTGCCAGGCAATCTGGAGCTGTTCGATGGTCCGGGCATGCTCGTGGCCGTACAAACGAGCAAACTTCAACAGTATGTTGAGGCTTCTTACAAAAGCGCGTCCGGCCGCTCTTCTTGGGTCTGCTTTCATCCTGCGCCGCGTGGTCCCTGTCTAGGACTTCCTCACTAGTACCGTAGGGTCAGGCGCGGTCTGCCGCAATGGTACAGCGGTCCCATGTGTCCGGGAGGTCAAGCCACCATGAGGACGGGCAGGCCCCTGACCAAACGGACGGGTGGCCGCAGCGAGAGGACAGGTAAGAAGAGGATGTCCCCGTGGTGAAAAATCTAATCGCGCAGGATCTAGCTCTTTGAGATTGCCACGCGTCCTCGCCGCCGCGTGCGATTGGTAACTTGCGCAATCATCGGCAGCCCACCCAACTCCAGCAACAATTTCCGCAAGCGGTAGCGTTCATCCAGATCCATGGTCACGAATTCGAATGCCATCGCTTGTGGCCGCGCTCCGCGGACGATGGCCTGCGCCTTGATGTTGCGCACGCCGTGTGAGAATTTCAGCGACAACAACGAGCCCGGAGCCAGATGGCGTTCTCCCGAACCGATCCCGCCTCCCAGGTTTAGCTCCGGAATGGAGAGTCTGAAGTTCTCTCGCAAATTCGTTGTCACCGCAATGAGGTTGCGCGAAAGCTTTAAACGCGCGTAGCGTCGCTGCCGGATCACGGAAGCATTGGGGTCGGGATCCGAGGGTTCGAGCGTCAACTCCTTGCGGTCGATTCCGCTGGCGGCAACCTTTTCCATTCCCACCGCCGGATCGACGCGCACCAACGCCTGCGCCGCGGCGATTCTCAATTCGTTTGGATACACCCAGCGCCAAACCTGCCGGGTGTCCAAAATATGCTGGAACAGCGCGCTGGCCCCCGAAGCGCGCAATCGACCGAGCGCCTCAACTGCTTTTACCCTCGTGAAGGCCGGCGTCTCGTCGTTTTGCAACAGTTCCATCAGTTTCGGAATACAGCTGGCTTGCCCACTCATCCCCATTTCGTCGATGGCCAACGGACGAATCAGCACATCGAG
>QHZC01000413.1:3411-6508 GCA_003224515.1 Acidobacteriota bacterium | reverse complement strand
GTTTTGCTGTCCGAAACAGCGGTGCGCTTGCCGTAGTCGAAGGTGTTGGCCAGCATGGCTGCGAGTACATGACCGGCGGCGTGGCCATCATCCTCGGGCCGCTCGGCCTGAATTTCGGTTCGGGCATGACCGGCGGGCTGGCTTATGTGTTGCGTGCCGAAGCCGAGGATGTGCTTCACCGCGATTTCGTGACCCTCGCCGAACTCGATTCCGATGAAGAGAACTGGTTGCGGCGCACCCTGGAAGAGCACGTTCACTTCACGGCGAGTCCTCGCGCGGCCCGCTTGCTCTCACGGCGAGGGGCTTTGCCGCTGATGCGCGTGCAGCCGGTGCATTTTCAGGGCACGGTGGAGGCCACTTGGCGCCCCATTCTTGCCCAATTCAAACGACGTCACGCGATTTTGCCGGTGCCGGCGATCGCGCCGATTTCACAAACTGCGCTTCACGCCTGAGAGGAAGGGTATTAACTCCGCATCCGGCAGGAAGAATTCGCTATAATTCTGGCCGGGCGTTCTGACTATGGACTTCGATCAACTTACTACTTTTGTTTTCGTCGCCAAACTGAAAAGCTTTTCACGCGCAGGCCAGAAAGTCTTCCGCTCGCAATCCGCGGTTAGTGCGCAAATCCGTCAGCTCGAACAAGCATACAAGGCCAGGCTCCTCGACCGCTCCGCCAAGTCCGTGGAACTGACTCCTGCTGGCCAAGTTCTTTTCGAGTACGCGGAAAAGTTGCTTCGCTTGCGCGACGAATCCATTCAGGTCGTCGCGGATCGTGGCAACGTTGTTCAGGGCCCGGTCGTCTTTGGCGCCAATGAAGCGACGTGCCTCTACCTGCTCCCTGATATTTTTGCAGAATTTCAGCGCCGTTATCCCCTGGTGCACATCAGCATTTACCGCAACTTCAGTCACAAGATTTTGCAGCGCGTGGAGGACGGCTCCGTCGACGTGGGCATCGTCACCCTGCCCATCAAGTCGCCTAATCTGAAGATGCACCACATTTACAAAGACCGCCTGCGCTTCATGGTCAGCTCGCAAAACCCGCTCGCCCATCGTTCGAAGATCACGCTCGTAGAGGTCGCCGAGCAGCCGCTCATCTTTCCGCGGACTGGTTTTACGCGCCAGGTGCTCGACAAACTCTTCCGTCCGTACCGCTCGCGCATTCACGTCACCATGGAATTGCCGAGTATCGGCATGATCAAGCGTTTCGTCGCCGCCGACGCCGGCGTCTCGTTTATCAGCGAGAGTTTTGCGAAGGATCAGGTGAAAGCCGGCGAAGTAAAGCTGCTAACCGTCGAAGGTGTGGATCTCTGGCGCGAACTCGGCCCCGTCTACCGCCGCGACCGCAGCCTGCCGCGTGCCGCGCAAGCGCTCATCGGAATGATTCGCGAACACCGCAAGCTCGCCGAGCCCGGGGAGGCTGCCGCCAGCTAGATTAGCTCGCCGATGCACATTTCTCTTGATTTTGCTTCTCCATGTTGCTTGCTGACCTTTCGGATAACCTTGTCGTCCGTTTGCGTCTTGCGTCTCTTTCCCGTGTTAATCTGTACCGTCTCTCATTTTTTCTGATGCAAGGTCTTTCTTCTCTTTTTTGTTACAACTGCTTTTCCGTCATGGCGCTTGTAAGTCTTTTGAAACCATGTACTTCCGAACTTCGTAGTTCAGAAGGGTGCCTCGCATCCTCTTTGCTTTCATAAGCTCTCTTTCCGTCGCCGCGGGTTGGTACGGTACCCCATGGGGTACTCCCGTCTCCTAATCCGGCGCCGGCACTTATGCGGGGTTTCATCGCCCCAGTCCTTCTGAATGTTTGGATTTCGGAAGCCCGTCGCCCAACAGAGGCTGAAGTCCCGGCTCGCGATAGGGCCCTGAATTCGTGCGCAGTGCAGCGATGAAGATCGAAAGCTTATTCTTCTCTCACTGAAAAAACTCAGAACTGACGGCTGACAACCGCACCGACCAGGCTAGTGCACGTTGAAATCAAGGCTGGCGATGGCCCGGGCGATCACGTTTTCCTGAATCTGAATGAGGTCGCTGTCGGCATAGGTCATAGCCAGTACCGTGAACATGTCCTTGCCGCGCGCAACAACCACCAGCTTTCCCGACCAGTCATGGTCGTCGGCCTTCCCTCGATATTGATACTCCACCGCCGGCAATCCGCCGACCGCCGTTTTGCGCTCCGATAGTCGTTGGTAATTGGAGTAGACCTCGTGCAGCCGCTTCTCCACACCTGCGGCCGCCGCATCCAAAGGTTCTTTCGTTTTCTCCTCGCCGACCACCATCAATGTTGATTCGTTGGACGTGCCCATCGCCACGATCGCGTTTGGAAGCGCGCCGCGCGCTTCTTCGATCAAGCTCCAGCTCGGCGCTTTGTACATACGAAAGCTGTGGGTGTAATTTGTGTACAGATTGCCCTGGATCTCTTCGCGGTTTGCGGGGACTTCGGGTTCTTTCGGCGGGGCAGGTGAGGTTGCCGGCGCCGCCAGTCCAGTCGTCGTTGCCGCGGGAGATCCTTTGATCGCCGGCGCCGCGACATTGGGCGACCCTGTATTCCTTGGAACTTCGGGTTTGACAGCCGCGTTCGTTATTTTCGGTCGTGCGTTGTCGGTTTTCGCCGCCCGGTCCGGATCCGTGGTTCTTGCGCTCGCCTTCGTTGATGCGGCCGAAGCATCGGAAGTCGATGCCACTGCTGGTTCAGCCTGTGGCTGCGAATCTCCGGCGGGCTTTGACGGATGCTGAGTTGCATCTTTCTTCGTCGCGGATGCCCGTTCCGGTTTTCCTGCTGGGGTTGACGGAACGATGGACGCGATTTTGTCTTTTTCGATGAGCTCATATCCAAAGTCGGTCTTGATCTTGAACATGTTGTCTTCGTAGGCGACGATCACGCCGTAAAGTTTCCTGCCGTCCTTCAGGCGAATCTCATCCGCCCGTGCGGAAAAAGCGATCGCGGAGAACGTCACAGCAAATATCGCAAGCAAAAAAGGGCCGCGCTTATTGGGGACAGCCATAAAGAAAGTATCCCGCCGCCGAGCGTGGGCCGCAACCTTCACACGCGCGGCGGTGTCCGTCGTGCTACCTCTGCCAGCAGCGCGCGCATCCGGGC
>QHZC01000413.1:2459-3337 GCA_003224515.1 Acidobacteriota bacterium | reverse complement strand
GCTCCCAGAGCCGGCGCTTGGTGCTGCGGTTTCGTCCCAGCCACTCTTCGCCTGTCCCCGCCGGACGCCCAGCCTCCGGCTCCGCCATCTGTTTCTCTGGGCTTGCTAGTTCTCTCGGTCGAATCATCTTCGTGAAAAACCAAAAATAAGAAGCAAGAAACCAAAAACTGGAAACGGGAAACAAGGAACTTGAAATGTAATACGGAAAACGAGAAACGCAATATAACCAACTAAAGGCCAAGAACGAACAACTGAAAACTGCTCACTTCTTCAACGCTTCCAGCTTCTCGCCCTTGATTTGCCCGTCCTGCTCGACGCGCCCGGTTACGCGCATGGAACGCGTCTCAAATACCAGACCGCCATAGCGATCGTAAACATTAGGGAAAAGCACCACTTCATACACGCCGCGCTGGTCTTCGAGCGTTAGGAACATCATGTTCCGATAATTTTTTGTTCCAACGTGGCGGTAAGTCACCACCCAGCCGCACAGCGTCACGCGCTTTCCGCGCAGGCCCGGCAGTTCATCGCTCCAGGCCTCACCGTTGCGCGGCAAAAAATCGAGCGGGTGCCCGCTCACGCAGACTTCGAGGATTTCGCGTTCGTATTTTAACTTTTGCTCGATCGTATATTCCGGCGTCTGCATTTCCGCCAGCGCCGCGTCCGTGGCATCATGCGGAATTGCTGGGACAAACAGCGTTTTTGCGCCCCCCGGCAGCACAGCCGCTCCTGGCAGTGCATTTTTTCCACCCGCTTGCAGCAAATTCCAGCGCCACAACATCGCAGGCCGCGTCATGTTACAGACTTCGTCGAACGCGCCGCATTTGATTAGAGCTTGGATTTCATCGCATTCGACCGGCACACGGTGCAGAAAATCTTCG
>QHZC01000413.1:0-2330 GCA_003224515.1 Acidobacteriota bacterium | reverse complement strand
ACCGACGGCAGCCGCACCGCGATGCCCCAGCGTTTTGCTTCTTCCACATACGCCGACACGTGATAGAACCCCGCGCTAGCGCTGCACATTGCCGCCAGAAATTCCGTCGGATGATGCGTCTTCAAATATGTCATTCGGTACGAGATGTCCGCATACGTTGCGGCGTGCGCTTTGCAAAACCCGAAGCCGGCGAACTTTTCGACCATCATCCAGGTCTCTTCGCGTTGGGCTTTCGTCATGCCCATCATTCCTGCAGCTTTCATAAATTTCCCGAGCAATCGTTGGCGGTCGCTCCGGCTTGAGAATTTTGCAGCCGCACGCCGCACAAGGTCAGCTTCGGCCAACGACATGTTCCCGATGGTCTGTGAAATTTGCATTACCTGCTCTTGGAAGATGCATACGCCAAGTGTGCTGCCGAGAATTGGCGCGAGCTTTGGATGTGGGAATGTGATGCCTTCCTGTTTCTGCAGCCGCTTCACAAATAATTCTTTCGATCCATACTCCGCCGCTCCTGGACGGATCAATGCCAAGGCCTGTGCTACTTGCTCAAGAGTGCGCGCTTTCATCGTTCGTAGCAGCCCGCGCATTGCCGGTGACTCGATCTGAAAGATTCCTATTGTTCGCCCAGCGGCGATTACATCGCACGTCGCGGGATCGTTTTCCGGTATGGCGTCAAAATCGATCTCCCGCGGTTTGGGGCACGGTGTCGTTCCATCCGGCGCTATTTTTGTGTTGTCATTGCTGCCTGTCTTAGCTTTTTCCACGTTGTCCAGTGCCAGCGACATGGTTGTGAAGCCGCGCTGGCCAAGCAGATCCATCTTGATCAGACCGAGTGCTTCGATGGCGTTCATGTCGTATTGCGTCACGACGATGCCTTTTGTCGCGCGTTCCAGCGGCGTCAGCCACGTCAGCGGGCGCGCAGAAATCACTGTGCCGCAGGGATGAATCCCAAGATGCCGTGGCGCGTCGTCGAGCCGCAAGGCTACTTGCAGGATCGTTTTCCACGGCTCATCGTTCACAGGGAGGTCACGGCACTCCGGCAGCTCGCGAATTGCAGATAGAATTTCACGCACCGGCCGGTGCGGCAGCCGTTTCGTGAATCGGTCCACCTCACCCGGCGGCACGCCGAACGCTTTTGCCACTTCGCGCACCGCGAGCCGCGCGTGCATGGTGATGAAACTCGCGATCATGGCGACATGTTCCGCGCCCCAGTGCTCGTACACATAGTCGAGCAATTCATCGCGCCTCGCGCCGCAGATGTCGATATCAATGTCCGGACAATCGCCACGTTGCTCATTCAAAAATCTTTCAAAATATAGTCCCCACCGCAACGGGCACACGCGTGAAATTCCCAGGCAATACGTCACCATCGAACTTGCCGCCGACCCGCGCGCGACCGCGGGAATGCCGCGCCGCCGCGCTTCTTCCACGATGTCCAATACGAGCAGAAAATAGGGCGCCAGGCCCCATCTCTTGATGACCGCTAACTCGTGTGTTAGCCGCGAACGAACTTCTTGCGTTAATGAGTGATAGTGTTTCAGCGAGCCCTTGAGGCTCAATTGTTCTAAATAGGAATCCGGCGTCTCGCCTTCCGGAACGGTAAATTCCGGGAAGATCAGTTTTCCCAGTTCGAGTTGCAAATTGCAGCGCTCGGCAATTTCCAGAGTTGCTTGCAGTAATTCCGGATGATCGGGGAAAAGTTTTTGCATTTCTGCCACCGGTTTGAACCACGCCTCGGCGGCAGTAATTTCTGGTGGTGTCACTGTCGTCAGCAATCCACCTGTGCGGATCGCGTTTACCACGCGATGATGCAGATGCTCCTCGGGTCGCAAAAAATGAACATTGTTTGTTGCCACCAGCGGCACGCCCAGTTCGCGGCCGAGGCGTTCAGCTTTGCGCAATACGCGCCCATCTCCCGGCGAGAGGTACTGCACTTCGATGTACAAGTGGTCGCCGAAAATCTCCTTGAGTTGTGAAAAGTGACTGGTGACTGGTGACCATTCGGCCCCGTTCAGGGCGGGCTCGCAACTCGTGTCGGAAAATTCCTGCTCGTGGCAATCGGCATCGTTTTGTCTCGTCTTTGTAGGGGCGGAGCTTGCCCCGCCTGCCTTCTTCTTTTCATTTATCATCCTGAGCGAAGCGAAGGATCTCAACTGCAGATAATTCGCAGGCGCCAAGGCGATCACGCCGCGGCTGTGCTCCGCCAATTCCAGCAATGTCACAGGCCGGCCATCTGTTTCAGAGGAACCAATGTTTTGTGTCAGCGGTGTCGTGCCCAAATGCCGCAGCGTCACGAGTTGGCACAAATTGCTGTAGCCTTCCATGTCCGC
>QHZC01000055.1:3464-11132 GCA_003224515.1 Acidobacteriota bacterium | reverse complement strand
CCCAGCGCGATCAATGTTCTATCCAGCCTGAGATTCCAGAGCTTTATTTTTGTCCTGACATGAAGGGCTACGGTTGGTGTGTCCGTAAGCGGAACTTTCTCAATATCGGCCTAGGGAGACTCGATCCCCATGCCCTGCCCAATCACCTTGCCGCCTTCGGCACCTTCCTGAAAAAGGCGAAGAAAATTGCTTTTGATCTGTCTGCGAAGATGGTGGGCCATTCCTATCTTCTGTACGGACATGCCAAACGGAACGTGGCCGGAGACGGTGTACTGCTGATCGGCGATGCCGCCGGCTTGGCCTATTCTCAGAGCGGCGAAGGCATACGGCCAGCGATCGAGTCGGGACTCCTTGCGGGGAAGGCCATCCTGGCCGCGGGCGGAGTCAACAGTCCGACACTTTCGGAAACATATCGCTGCCTGCTCACGCAGCGATTCGGAAAAGTGCAGGAAGAATGGGCTTTCAACATTGGCCGTCATCTTCCAACGCGGCTGGTGAGCTCCCTCGCCCGCATTCTCTTAGCAAGCCAATGGTTCTCTCGCCACGTCATCCTCGATCGGTGGTTTCTCCATTGTGACGAGCCTGCTCTGGTTTGCTGAACGAAAAACGCAAACTCCCAATCATTGCGGTCCTCAGAACGCCCGCTGGGACTGGTGAAGTGCTTAATGGACATTGATCGGGAAAAAGTGAAACAGACGATTCTGGCACTGCTCTATTTGACTTCCTTCAAGGACAAATTCGGATTGGGAACGTGGAAGGGACGCGATCGGCAAGTGATGAATTTTTTGCATGAATGCGAAACATGGATAACAAACCGGTAATCGATACCAGAGCAGAGCCAGCAACTCTTTCTGTAGTCGCTCTTTTGGCCGCCGCAACCTTGTTAGCCTGCAGTGTGTCACCGCAGGCCGCGGCGGTTCCCGAAAGCGGCCAGCTCTCCTATCTCGGCTTCGATCGGAACATCTATCCCGGCGACGCGGCGCTGCGGATGCTCCATGAGACATTCGCGTTCAGCGGCTACTGGCTCAGCCCTCCTCCTGGTGAAAAATCCAATTCCTGGTCTGGCAAGCGCGAACTCCTTCGCTCGCTGGGCTTCGGTTTCTTGGTTCTCTATCGTGGCCGTGGCTCACACGAATTCAAGAACACTCAAGATGCCAAGAAGTTAGGCGAGCAGGATGCTGCCGCCACTGCTGAAGCAGCCAAACGCGAAGGATTTCCCCGCGACACAATCATATTTCTCGATATCGAAGAAGGTGGTCGCTTGTCGCTGGCCTACCACTCTTACATCCAAGGCTGGCTATGGACTCTGACGATGCGTGACTACCAGGGAGGGTTCTACTGTTCGGGGATTCCCGTTAAGGAAGGTGCGCGTACTACTGTCACAACAGCGGAAGACATTGTTTCGGACCTTTACTTCAAGTCACGTGCTTTCTCCATTTGGGTCTACAACGACGCGTGTCCCCCGTCTCCCGGCTGCACATTTCCAGAGAATCCTCCCGCCCCTTCGGCGAGCGGTATGGAAAGCGCTACTGTGTGGCAATTCGCGCAATCCCCGCGCCGCAAAGAATTCACCGCGCATTGCCCCGCCAAGTACCCACCCGACGGCAACTGTTACGCCCCTGGCGACACCGCCCACTCCTGGTTTCTCGACATCAACTCCGCCAATTCCACGGATCCGTCGCATGGCAAATAGACACTTAACAAGAAAAAGGGGCAGCCACCGGCCGCCCCTATACCCATTCCGCCGTCCACATTGATCTCGACTCCGGTAATGTACGATGCGTCTTGTGAAGCCAGAAATGCCACCGCGCCGGCCACTTCTTCCGGTTGGCCGAACCGCCTCATCGGCACCTTCGCAACCAATTCCTTTGCGAATTCATCGAAAGCCTCTTTCGGGAGCCCGGTTCTCCCAAAGATCGGCGTAATAATTGTCCCCGGCGCAACGGTGTTAACTCGGATGCCGCGCCCCACCAGTTCCGCCGCCGCAGTTCTCGCCAGAGAGCGCAGCGCTGCTTTGGTTGCCGAATATGCACTGGCACCCGCCGTGCCTTTTCTGTCTGCCACGCTGGTATTCAAAATGATCGACGCGCCGTCGTTCAGCAGCGGGAGCGCTTTCTGGATCGTGAAGTACGCTCCCTTGATGTTGATGTCAAATTGCTCGTCGTACAAGCTTTCGGACGTCTCAGCAAATGGCGCGAACTTCGCGACTCCCGCGTTCACGAACAACACATCAATCTTCCCAAGCTTCTTCGAAACCTCAGCGTACAGTTTGTCGACGTCTGCGAGCTTGGTCACATCCGCCTGTACCGCCAGCACGCCGTTGCCGATCGTCTTCAAGCCACGCGCGCTCCTTCTTCCTGCAAGCGCTTCGCCGAAGCCAGCCCAATACCGCTGTTTCCGCCGGTTACTACCGCTACTTTTCCTTCTAGTCTCTTCATGGTTATCCCCCTATATCCTTTGTATCGCTTTGCTTTCTCGGCTCCGGAAGCGGTCATTGCACGTCCTGTGTGCCTTCCAGTGCTTCAATACTTAGATAACTATCGAAATAAAAGGTTTCATGATTTTTATCCCCCCCGGGTAGCGCGGAGATATCCGTAGCGGGCAGTACCAAAAGTTCGTTACACTGCAGGCTGACCCATCGACCGTCCTCAGCTCGAGAGAAGTTCGAAAGCCCTCGCGGACGAGCAGCACCTCAGGATTTTTGAGGCCATTTCAGCAACGAACCACATGAACTGTGGCGAGATTGTCTCGATGCGGGGTCACCCCCGCGACCGTTTCCCATCACCTGAAGATTCTGAGCAAAGTCGGGACTGATCGCCCGCCGCCGCGAAGGTCAATTTGTTTACAGCTAGGCCGTCCCGGAAACGATCCAAGCGTATGCACGAGCGCTCACAAAAATCGCCAGCGGCAAGAAGTCAACGCCGCTCCGATGATTTTTGGGGGATTAGCTGGCTGGATTTCTTGGAAAGTTAAAATAGTGCAGCTGCTCACCCAGATCCATGATTTGATCCGCTCGAATATTCCTAGGAGCTTTGGTGCCACCGTTCGTTAGCAATCGTCTTGATCCACGCCGTCGCCGCTCAAACCCAATCCACCGACCAGTGTTCCGTTGCGAAACAAGCCGACATTCCCCGGAAAGAAAACGATTCCGCTCTTGTTCGAATTGGCGGTACCACTTCGAAATCCCTGCGTGCGGGAATTGGTCAGGTCCGCCGTGTACGAGTTGAAGAACGGTCCGGCGTTCGAACCGTCAATTCCCGGCGGATAGAGCGGCTGCGCGCCAAATCTGATTGTCCGGTTCGCCACTCCCGTTCCCATCGGCACTACGTTCAAATCCGCGGCCGTTCGAATGGCGCTGTTGAAGTACACCATGTTCCTTGCTTTGAACGCCGCCACAGTCGAAGCTGAACACGGTGGAATCCTGCATGCGCCGCAGTCCGATAATGATTCTATCCAGATCCGCCGCCGACCCCTCAACCGCGCCGAGGCGCAGTCCCTCTGTCTCTATGCGGCCAGCTCTGCTCCGTCACGGATTACCCCTACGCCCACCCCAGCTGGAAGGCCTCCTTACCTCTTTCCCTCTTTCTTCGCCTCCGCTATCTCTTTCAGCGCACTGAATTTGCTGGATTCTGTTGCTATGTCAAACATCCATCTCCTTTCCTTTTAACCGTTTATGAGCAATCAGCATCCAATCAAGGTATAATGAATCGTTCACATCTTTAACGCATAGCACCCATCAAAATAATTCGTGGGGCAGCGCTGGGGGAATACAGGTAAGGTGTATCGAGAAGGTGAGGAGGCTTCCCAGGGCAGGCCCACCAAGAAAGCGACCAAGAGGAGTACTGGTACATGACGAAACAAATTCTACTGGCCAGCGATTTTGACCAGACGCTTAGCTTCAACGACTCAGGAGTCGTTCTTAGCGAACTCATCGGTTTCAGCAGCTTCCACGACAAGGTCCAGGGCTTGTCGGAGATGAACCTCGTTCAGCAAGGCGCGGAGCTCAGCTATCTCATTCTCCACGACCCGGATTTTCGCAAGGTCCGCCGCGAGCACCTCGTCGAGACCGGCAAACGCATCCGCCTGAAGCACGACGTCGCGCTCTTTGCGCGCGCGCTCGATAATCTCGCCGAAGGCTACAAATTTCATTTCAACGTGATCTCTGCCGCGCCGCAGGAAATCATCCAGTCGGCACTCGAGGGCATCGTGCCGCCGGATCACATCTTTGGCACGCGATTCCGTTACAACGAGGCCACGGGCGAAGTCGACTCCATCATTCGCGCCGCTGCCGGCTGGGGCAAAATCACCGTGCTCGAGGAACTCCGTGCAAACCTCGGCATTAGCCACGACCAAATCATCTACATGGGCGATGGCAGCTCCGATTTGCCCGTCATGATGCACGTCAATCAGTATGACGGCCTGACCATCGCCGTCTCCGAAGCCAAGTTCATCACTCGTGTCGCCAAGCGCACCGTGCTCAGCGACAACGCCATGAGCGTCCTCGTCCCCGTGCTCGAAAAAGTTTTGCGCTGGGACTCCGCTCGCATCCGCCGCCTTTTCGCATCCTACGGCCTGACGTTGCTCGAGTGGGACAAAATGCGCACCGACCGGCTCACCATCCAGGATTCCACCGAGCAAGCGTCGGCAGCCGCCGTGCCCCAATTCGACGCTCACTAAGCGCTTCTGCCCGGCTCTGCCACATAGCGGCCAGAAAGGGCGGACTCTTACCCCGAGTGCAAACGAAGGGTCAGTCCGCCCTTTCTTTGTTTATACTTTCGGAGGAAAATCCCCCTGTTCGTTTAGCCCTGATGAAATGAGGAGAGCCGATGCTGCGCGCCTGCTTGAAATTCTTTTTTCCTCTGTTTTCTGGCGTGTTTTGCCAGCCTCTGCTGGCACAAACACAACTCTCTTCCAAGATCGACCTCACTCAGCAGCAAGACTATGTCCTCAAGCGTGTTTCCAGTTCAGATCCCTCCGGCGCAAACGCGGATTTTCGACAGGTCAATCCCGGCGCCGTTCTCACACTCCTAGATGCGGACGGCCCCGGCATGCTGACGCACATCTGGATCACCGTTGCGAGTCCCGAGGCCTACCACCTCAAGAAACTTGTGCTGCGAATCTACTGGGACCACGAAACAGCTCCGAGTGTCGAAGCTCCTTTGGGTGATTTTTTTGGCCTCGGCCTCGGCGAATACCATCGGTGGGAATCCGAACTTCTCTCCGTCGGCAGCGACAAAGCTCTGAACTCTTTTTTCTTCATGCCGTTTCAAAAGCATGCGCGCATCACCGTTTCCCACGAAGGCCAGCAAAAAGTGGATGCCTTCTATTTCAACCTTGACTATCGCGCGTACTCCCAGCCGCTCCCACAGGGAACTTTCTACTTTCACGCACAGTTCCGTCAGGCCCAGCCCAATCACGGCTGGACTTCCGACTGGCAGAACAATGGTGATCCCAAGGTCGACCGGAAAACGAACCTCGACGGCAAGGAAAATTACGTCTGGCTGGAGGCCACCGGTCGCGGGCATTTCGCGGGGGTCACCATGTCAGTGCTGCAGAATCAGGACGGCTGGTGGGGCGAAGGCGACGACATGTTCTTCATCGACGGTGAAGCGCGCCCCTCCATTGCCGGGACTGGTTCGGAAGATTATTTCCTCGGCGCATGGGATTTTGGCGGACACCCATTCTTCTATCGGCTGTACGGTGCTCCCGTCGTTGGTGAAGAGCGCGCCGGTAGCAAATCGTCCGTGTATCGCTTCCATCTCGATTCACCGATTGCATTCACAAAATCAATCCGCGCCACCATTGAGCACGGCCATGCTAATCATCGCTCGGACAATTTCTATTCTGTGGCTTACTGGTATCAATCCGAGCCCCACGCCTCGTTTCCGGTTCTTCCCTCCGTCGACCAGCGGACTCCACGTCCTCAGCAAGTCGGTGGCCCCGGCAATTCAGCGGTGTTTCATCCCTGATCGGGGGCGCACCAGGGGATGAATCTCCTTTCGTGTAGCGCCAGGCTTTGGCCCGGCATCCTATGTCTTTGTTACACTACTGCGTTTCCGGAGGCCACGATGGCAAAGAAGTCGATTCTCATGCTCGTCGGCGACTATGTTGAAGACTATGAAGTCATGGTCCCGTTCCAGGCGCTACTGATGGTCGGCCACACCGTCCATGCCGTCTGTCCCGGCAAGAAATCCGGCGAATTCGTCCGCACCGCCATCCACGATTTCGAAGGTGACCAGACCTACTCCGAAAAGCGCGGCCACAATTTCGCTCTCAGCGCCACGTTTGACCAAATCAAGCCGGAAGACTACGACGCCCTGGTTATCCCCGGCGGCCGGGCGCCCGAATACATCCGCCTTATCCCACGCGTGATCGAAATCGTCCAACACTTCTCAAAGGCCAACAAACCCATCGCGGCCATCTGTCACGCCGCGCAAATCCTCGCCGCCGCTGGCGTCCTCCACGGAAAGAAGTGCGGCGCCTATCCCGCCGTCGGCCCCGACGTCACCCAGGCCGGCGGTACTTACGTCAACCTCGCCATGACAGAAGCCATCGCCGACGGCTACCTCGTCAGCGCGCCGGCCTGGCCCGCGCATCCCGCCTGGCTCGCCAAATTCCTCGCCGTCCTCGGCACAAAAATAGAACTGTAATTTCCGAACCAAATATTTGAATCCGTCCATTCTAAAAAACGCATCTCGCCTTCACACTTCCTAAAAGCTCCTTCGGAGAGGATAATTTCCTGTTCGACCTCCAAGGAAAGGGCGATTCTAGAGTCATGGCAATCATCAACACCAAGAAAGGTGTCATCGGCATTCTCACCGGAGGCGGCGACGTTCCTGGCCTCAACCCCGCCATCCGCGGCGTCACTCTTCGCGCCTTGCGGGAAGGCTATCAGGTCATCGGTATTCGCCACGGTTGGGCTGGCCTCGTCGATATGGTCCGCGAGAAGGACTACGACAACTCCGACAACTTCTTCCTTCTTGACGAAGAGACCGTCGATCGCGCCGGCCGCACTGGCGGCACTTTTCTCCATTCTTCCCGCACCAATCCCGGCCGCGTCAGCAAATCTAACGTTCCTGCGCATCTCAAGGACAAATTCACCGCCGAGAAGAACGACCTCACTCCCGAAGTCCTCAAGAATCTCGCTTGGCTTGGCATTGATACTCTCATCCCCATCGGGGGCGACGACACGCTGAGCTATGGTGTCCGTCTGCACAAAGAGGGCTTCAAAGTCATCGGTATTCCCAAGACCATGGACAACGACGTCCCTGGCACCGACTACTGCATCGGCTTCAGCACCTGCGTCACGCGCACCATTCAGATGGTCAACAGCCTCCGCACTTCCGCCGGTTCCCATGAGCGTTTTATGGTCCTCGAAGTCTTCGGTCGCTACGCCGGCTTCACAGCCATGCTTCCCACCATGGCCGGCGCCGCTAATCGCTGCGTCATTCCCGAATACAAATTCAATATCGAGCATCTCACCGAACTGCTCGTCGCCGACCGCCGCAAGAATCCCAGCCGCTACTCCATCGTGCTCGTCTCCGAAGGCGCCATGTTCGAAGGCGGCGAAATGGTCTTTGAAGGGGAAGCCACCGACGCCTACGGTCACAAAAAGCTTGGCGGCATCGGCGACGTCGTCGCCGAGAAGGTGCGGGACCTCTCCGCCAA
>QHZC01000055.1:0-3424 GCA_003224515.1 Acidobacteriota bacterium | reverse complement strand
GATTCCATCGCCCCCATGGCCTATGGCAATCTCGCTCTCGATCTCCTGCTGAAAAATATCAGCGGTCGTCTCGTGGTCCTCAAGAACGGCCATTACGACAACATTCCTCTGGAAACCGTCACCGCCACCAAAAAAGTCGTCAATGTCAAGGAACAGTACAATATCGACCGCCTCCGCCCGCAATACGCCAGCTTCGAAATGCGCCCCCTCTTCCTCATGACCAACTAAGTGAGCTGATCTTCGTCCGCTCGCGAATCGACGCAAGCGCCTTTTTCCAGTTGCCCGTGAGCGGATGTGGCGTGGGCATCCTGCTGGCTCTTTTGCGCCTGCGCTTACCCATATATGATGTCCGCCATAGCTCTAGCTTGAGGTGGTCTCCGGGAGGCCCTATTTACATACTCGGAATAGACGTGGGTACCGGAGGAACGCGCGCCCTCGTCATCGACGGCAACGGCCGCGTGGTCTCCTCCGCCACCGAAGAACATCAGCCCTTCGCTTCGCCGCAGATCGGCTGGGCAGAGCAGCAGCCGGAAGACTGGTGGCGTGCTTCCTGCATCGCAGTTCGCAAGGCCATCGCGAGTGCCAACCTTAGCGCCGAAGAGATCGCTTGCGCCGGCTTGTCCGGTCAGATGCACGGCGCGGTCATGCTGGACAAGCAGGGAAGCGTCGTTCGTCCCGCGCTGATCTGGTGCGACGTCCGTACCGAAAAGCAGTGCCGCGATTTGACCGCTAAAATCGGCCACCAGCGGTTGATTCAGCTCACCTGCAATCCGGCACTGGCCAATTTCACGCTCACCAAACTGCTTTGGGTCCGCGAGAACGAACCCGCAAACTGGAAACTTGTTCGCGCCGTCATGCTTCCGAAGGACTACGTCCGCTTTCGCCTCACCGGCGAACGCGCCACTGACGTGGCCGACGCTTCCGGCACCTTGCTTCTCGATGTGGCCCATCGCTGCTGGTCGCACGAGATGTTGCAGGCCGCCGAAATCGATGAGCGCTGGCTGCCGTCCCTCCACGAATCCCCCGACATCTGCGGAAAGGTCGCCGGCAAAGGGGCTGCGGAGATAGGTCTGCGCGTTGGTACTCCAGTGGTGGCTGGCGCGGGCGATCAAGCCTCCGGAGCCACCGGCATGGGCATCGTCGCGGCCGGAACGGTCAGCGCTACCATTGGCACGTCCGGCGTCGTTTTTGCTGCCACTGATCGCCCCGCGCTCGATCCCCGCGGCCGCGTCCACACCTTTTGCCATGCCATCCCCGGACGCTGGCACGTCATGGGGGTAACGCAGGCCGCGGGGCTTTCTTTGCGTTGGTTTCGCGACACTTTTGCGACGGACTCCAGCGGCGCGCGCGAATCCTACGATCGCCTGATCGCCGAAGCTGCCAAAGCCCCTTGCGGTTCTGATGGCCTTCTGTGGACCCCCTACCTGATGGGCGAGCGCACGCCGCATCTCGATTCGAACGCCCGCGGCGCGCTCGTCGGCCTCACGGCTTCGCACACTCGCGCCCACGTCGTTCGCGCCATCCTCGAGGGCGTGGCCTTCAGCCTTAGAGACACATTCACCCTCTTCCTCGAAATGAACGTGCCCGTCGCGAACATTCGCCTCGGCGGTGGCGGCGCACGCTCACCGCTGTGGCGTCAGATCCAGGCCGATGTCTACGGCCATGCCGTCGAAATCGTGGAAGCCGAAGAAGGCGCCGCCTACGGCGCCGCGATTCTCGCCGGCGTCGGCGCTGACATCTGGCCTTCGGTCGACGCCGCCTGCCACGCCGCCGTTCGCGTCGCCTCCCGCGTCAGTCCCCAACCCTCCTCTGTCACCACCCTCAACGCCAGCTATTCCGCGTACCGCCGCATCTATCCCGCCACCCGCGATATTGTCACTCCCAGATGAACCGACCGGTACTCTCGTCAAACGAATCCACGGTGTCGGAGAAGTGATATCCTTTCACCAATGGTCACAATCGACTGCAGGGAGTTGCCGCCAAGTAGCTATACTGCCCCGATGAAGAGTCCCTCAGGTCCTCGATAAATCAGCACGGATAACAATCCCTCGGATGTTCTGGGAATAAAGGGCTTGTCACCGCTGGAGAATCCGCACTTACAAAAAAAACAGGTGTAGGAGGTGCAGTGTTAACTGGACTCGAATCCGCCGTTGCGCCTCCTTGGAAGGGTCTCTCGAACCAGTCACCAGCCAGTACTCATTTTCGCGCCAATCACTTTAACTTCACCGGCCAGCTTTAGTGGAAATACCGCGTAAAGGAATAAAACGCCAACAGAAATACCGTCACCAGCACGACCGCCGAATTCCTCGTCCGGTTCGGCTCTTTCTTTCCGTCCAGCAGGTCGCCGATAGCCGAACTCAGGAAAAAAACTTGCAGCCCTGTGAAGATACTCGCCGCGACCTCCACGAGTGCAAGCTGATGAAACAGCGCGGCGACGAAAATCACACCACAGATCACCGCAGCCACCAAGCTCATCAACACCGTGAGCACATGTCGCTTCATCGCCTTTCCTTGCCGTTCCGTCGCCGCATGATGCCATTCTCCGCAGCTTGCCGGGCGCATCACCTTCACGCTGCGTTTTTAGCCTGCACGCGCTCCAACACCTGCTCGCGGAGCGTGTTGAGACTATTCACGATCCGGTCCGCTTCCACGTTGACCAGCGCGTACCGCGCGATTTTCTGATCGCCGGACTGCACTAGAATATGATGATCCTCGCGCAGATCCGGAAATTCCTTCAGTTGCACGCGTGCGCCGCGAAGCGCCCCCGCGAGCAATTCGAGCGTCTTCTCCACGTCAGTTGCGAACTTGCGGAAAGCCGCTCGCGGCGGAACGGCAGCCGTATGCAGCCAACCCGCGTCCAGCGCTATCAAGGCATGCACAAAACGGTGCGAGCTTGCCAGCAATGCATTCAATTGGCTTATCTGCTCCGCCGTGGTTCCCGGTTCCGCGCCCATTCGGTCGATGGATGCTTCCAGGTTCGTGCGTGCCATGCGCGCGCCCAGCCGCACCCGATCGAGTTCTCGCGCGGTGCTGGTTTCGTTCTGCACATAGGATTCCGCCAGGCTGTGAAAATATTTCCGGTAAGCATCCAGCAGTTCGGCAATCCTCTCTGAAACCTGGGTTCGTTCCCAGGTCGGCCAGACCCAGTACGCAAGAAGCGCGAGCGCGCCGCCTGCCGCCGTGTTGATTCCGCGCGCCCAGATCACTTCCTTCGGCGAGACTCCCGTGATGGCGATCAGAAAAACCACGAGAGCGCTGATGGCCACCGCGAAAATCCCGTAGTTTGCCGGACCTACCCAGCGCAGCAGCAGCGTGAATACAAAGATCAAGACAATCTGGAGCGCGACGTTGTCGGGCAGAAATCGAAAAAGTGCTGTGGCCAGAAAAAGCCCCACGATCGTTCCACCAATCCGCAGCAGCCCTC
>QHZC01000412.1 GCA_003224515.1 Acidobacteriota bacterium | reverse complement strand
TCACGGCGCATAGCACGTTGTAGCGGAGATACCCGTGAAGCTCCACGGCGGACTGTTGCGGCCCGGTCAGGCAGCCGCCTCTGAAAATGCCCACTGCCATGTTGAAGTAGAGCCCGAACTCCTGGCACATCAAGTCCGCTGCAGCTTTGGAGGCGCCGAACAATGAATGCAGGCACGCATCGATAGGCATGGATTCGTCGATGCCGTTCTCCCATCGGCATAGTCGTAACGTTTTCTAACTAACTCCCGCAGGGGTAAGGTGTTGGGTCGGTCGCCATAGGCTTTGGCATCCGTGGCTGGGTTCCCGCCCCAATGGGCGCTTCTCGGAGGTTTCCTGTCGGCAATTCACTTCGGCAGCTTCAGCTGTTAGATCAACAGTTACTGGGGCGGTGCGGTAGCGGGATAGGAGGAGCATTGATGATCGGTGCGGTACCTCGGGTGCGCAAGAGTCAGCGGTTGCGCGACGTGGTGACACCCGGTGTGGGATTGGCCGTCCTGGCCGATAGCCGGCCGCATCCACGGCTTAGACATAGCCGGGAACACCTTTGCCGCAGGATTCAGGTTAACCTTCCGCCGGGGGGCTGACTTGCCAGACTTGGGTCTACGCAAATATATTGCCACAAACATGCGAGTTCGAATCTGGAACCAGCTGAGGACTCCTCGGTGGACACCTGAACTCGAACCGGGCACATTGAATATTGGCCCCGTGCGTTGTGTATGGCACGGCGAATTGCGGAGATCGCGATGTGGGGCAGCGTGTCCAGTTTCGAGTGGGTGAGCTTGGCGCTACTGGCCTTAGGTGCCTGGATATCTCCGCGGGTCGGTGAAAGATATTTTGACGTTCTGGAAGAGTCATTCCGTCATTTCGGGCGGCGTCAGCGCCTTGCCATCCTGACTGCAGGTATTGTTCCGATTCTGTTGCGACTGGCGTTGTTTTCCGTGGTGCCGGTTCCGGCTCCGGCGATCCACGATGAATTCAGTTACCTGCTGGCCGCAGACACTTTTGCGCACGGGCGCTTGACTAACCCTCCCCATCCAATGTGGCTAAGCTTCGAAACATTTCACGAAATCAGTACTCCCACTTATGCCTCTATGTTTCCTCCCGGCCAGGGACTAGCTCTAGCCTTGGGGCAACGACTCGGACATCCCTGGATTGGCGTGCTGCTCACCGTGGGGATTATGTGCGCGGCGGTCTGTTGGATGCTTCAGGGTTGGCTTCCGCCACAGTGGGCGCTGCTCGGGGCCCTGCTGGCGGCGATCCGGTTTGGCAGCTTCAGCTATTGGATGAATAGCTACTGGGGTGGGGCGGTGGCCGCCACCGGGGGGGCGCTGGCGGTCGGAGCACTGCCACGGATCCGACGTGCGGGTCGGCTGCGAGATGTGCTTGCCCTGGCTGTAGGATTGTCAATTCTGGCCATTAGCCGACCGATGGAAGGTGTCATCTTCAGTATTCCGATCCTTGGCGCACTCCTGCTGCGGCTGGCGAAGGAGAACAGAATCTTAGTTCGTAGTAAGATCCGCCGCGCCGTAGCGGCTCTTGTCCTGACCCTCTCGCTTGCGGGGGGCTGGATTGGCTATTACAACTGGCGCGTGACAGGAAATCCGCTATTACTTCCGCATTTGCTCAATCAACGCATGTACCACACGCAGGCGCTCTTCCTGTGGCAAACGGCAAAACCAGCGCACAGCTATAACAACCGGCAATTTGATTTTTTCTACAACGTGTATGTGCGCAGCGAGTATCACCGCACGCTTGAGGACATGAAGCGTGTGACGGTAGACAAATTCGAGAATTTTTGGTCGGTCTTCCTGGGACCAATTGCTGTCCTGCCCGCCATGATGCTTCCGTGGGTGATTTTCGACAGGCGACCCAGACTTTTGATCACGGTGTTTGTAATTAGTTGGTTAGGACTGATTACCGTAGTCTGGTCCATACCCCATTATGCGGCGCCCCTTACTGCCGTCACCTTCGCTTTGCTGGTCCAGTTGATGCGCCATCTGCGGCAGGTCCGTTTCGGGGGCCGGCCCGTGGGCGTTGCGTGGGTTCGTGCGTCCGTTTTGATGTCATTGATGACCTTAGGCACATGCTGTTACGCGAAACTGAAGGAGCCCTACGCGTGGAGCTACGGTTTTTCACCAGGGAATACTGTGCGTGCGGAGATTATCAGAGACCTCACGAACCAGCCGGGGCGGCACCTAATCATGGTTCGATACGCCAAGAAGCATTACAGCGACTCAGAATGGGTTTACAACGCAGCCGATATCGATTCGTCGAAGGTTGTGTGGGCGCGGGAGCTAGGAACGGAGCAGGACCAAAAGCTGTTGCATTATTTTGAAGACCGGCACGTGTGGCTTTTGGAGCCTGATTTTCCTGAGGCCATTGAGCTCAAGCCATACTCGGCAGCTCCAATCCCTACCGCAGGCAACTGAGGAACTCGTCAGATTGCCGCCGGTTCAACCGGATCACCCTCGACTGGATTTCTCGCTACGATCAAAAGCGAACTCCCAAACGGAACTCGAAGACGGTGGAGGATTCCGTATTCTGCTGTAGTCAGATAAAAGAAGATGTCGTTTGTCCACTTAGTGGGAATCCGAGGCATCGAAGGTGCCTGACGGAAGAGAACTTCTTTCATGCGAGCGACCAATTTTGCAGGAAACAACCACTGGAAAAGGTAGTGCTGTTGCAGGATTTCGAAACCAGCCCCGCGAGCTAGCATACCGAGGGATTTTTTGGTGTAGCGGGTGACGTGCTGATTGAGGACGTCGTGATTGGTCCAGAGAAGCCGGAAAGCGGGGACGGTACACAACAATGTTCCGCCCGGCACCAACAAGCGTCGGGAATGGCAGAGCGCACTCAAAGGGTCGGAAAGATGCTCCAGCACGTCGAGCATCAGAATCATGGAATATTGTTTCCCAGGCCGGAAACTCGAATCGAAAGGAGCGATGCGAATTCGGGTTCGGTATGGTCCATCTGTGCGAACCAAGCTGGCGTCTCGTTCGATGCCCTCGACATTTCCAAACTCAAGAAGGCGGTCGAAAAACAGCCCATCTCCGCAGCCCACGTCGAGGATCTGGCCCGAGCCGGAGCTGGGTTGAATACCACGGAGGATTTCCAGAACGATCCTCTGACGAGCGCGCCACCACCAATGCCGCCGGTAAAGTTCGCTATAGTTTTCGCCGTACTTGGGGTCCACACAATCTCCCAAAAGCTTCGGTCGCGCGCGTCCTCAGTGACCGGAGAGGTTTGCGGCAGCTAGTAAATCGTTTTCGTCCCGTAGGTCGCGCCCAACATGAATGGTCTCCTTGACGATGTACATGGGCCGTTGTTTTACTTCTTCGTAGACCCGGCCGACATACTCACCGATTATTCCCAGGAAAAAAAGGAGCACGCCCGAAAGGAAAACGACCAGCAGGGTCAGGGCAGTGAACCCTCGTGGTGAACGATCAAGAAATAACTTGCTGTACAGCGCATAGACCGTGAAGCATCCGGCCAGGATAATTGTGACGACGCCTAATAAAGCCGCGGCGCGAATGGGTACGATGGAGAAGGCAAAAATGCCGTCGGATGCCAGCTTGAGAAGGCGCAGGAAGCTGTACTTGCTCTTGCCTGCTCTTCTTCCGGATCGCTCCACTTCGAGCCCGATTTGGCGGAAACCCACCCAGCTTCTCAGCCCCCGGAGGTACCGGTGATGCTCTGGCAGTCGGCGGAGCTGTTCGACGACGCGGCGGGAAATCAGCCCGAAGTCGCCGGCATCGAGAGGCAAATAAACGTCGGAAAGCTTGGCCAGAAGGCGATAAAACAAAAAATAACAGGCCCGCAGCGGCCACGATTCCTTTCGATGGCGCCGCTGCGCATATACCACATCGTAGCCTTCCAAGTACTTTTGGATGAACTGCGGAGCGCTTTCCGGAGGGTCCTGAAGATCGCCATCCATCAGCAGAACTACGTCACCATCGACGAAATCCAGTGCGGCTGTCAGTGCTGCCTGATGACCAAAATTGCGCGATAACGAGATCACCTGGACTCGACGGTCTTGGCGAGCAGCCTGTTCCAGGCCTTCCAAGGTTCGATCGGTGCTGCCATCATCGACAAACAGAGCGGAATGAGGACCGCCCGGGATGGCGTCGAGCACGGCGCGCACGCGTCTCACTAATTCCGCCAGAACGGCTTCTTCATTATGCAGCGGAATGGCGAACGCCAGTTTCGGATGCCGCGTCATCGCTTTGCCCTCCCTCGGCAATAAAGCATATGCCAAAGGGCAATGCCCATAGCACTCAGAGTGTACGGCTCGAAGGTTACAACTTCGAAATAATCCGAGAACAACGCATGCCACTCCTGACGGCGGCGCGGGAAGCCACCACGATCAGCCTTGGCGATGAGGTGGGCCAAAGAGGCACTTTCCGGAAGAACCAGCTCGAGGATGTGGATGTGCCCGTCATCCGTTAGGGCGCTACATAGGTGCATGAGAAGCCTGGTCAGATTTTCGGTGTCGATGTGATGAAGAAAACTGTTCAAAAGGATGAAATCGAATGCTTGACCGGAGCGGACCTCAAAGCGCGTGGCGTCCGCCACCAGAAATTTACGCCCATAGCGGCGTCGCGCGTACTCAATGTATCGGGGATTGACATCGATTCCCACGTAATCACATCCTGAGAAATGGCTGGCGTTCGTGCCCGGTCCGCAGCCTACGTCCAGTACGCGGCGCACACGAGTAAGGTCGTTGTGTGCGACGACGGGCGCAAACTTATCGCGAGCAAACGGACTTTGCCAAAGGCGATAGATTATGGGATGGGCTAAGAGGGCGCCTGCG
>QHZC01000414.1 GCA_003224515.1 Acidobacteriota bacterium | reverse complement strand
CGCCCAGTTGAAGGTTCTGCGCCGAGGAGAGGCGTGAGAAGACCTTCTTGCCGTCGAGCTTTCCACCTTTCAATGTGCCGGAAACAATCCACTCCGAGCCCAGGTATTCGATATTCTCGACATTGAAACGGAACGGAAGCGCGGCATCGGTTATCGTGGACACCGGCCGGAAGTGCTCGGGGCGGAAGCCGACGATCACGTCGCCAAGCTCGGCGAGGTTCATCGGTGGCGAGCCGAGAAAGGTGGCAACGAAAGTGTCAGCGGGATTGTCATAGACATCGGTAGGAGTACCGAGCTGGCGAACGACACCTTTGTTGAGCACCACGACGCGGTCGCCCATGGCCATGGCTTCCACTTGATCATGTGTGACGTAGATGGTCGTGGTACCCACACGGCGATGAAAGCGCTCAAGCTCTTCGCGCGCGGAGGCCCGGAGCTTGGCGTCGAGGTTGGAGAGGGGTTCGTCGAGAAGGAAAACGGCAGGCTCGCGCACGATGGCCCGGGCCAGAGCGACCCGCTGACGCTCACCGCCGGAGAGCTCGCGCGGCTTGCGATCGAGGAGCGCGCCAATGCCGAGAAGCGACGCCGCCCATTCGACTTTTTCTTTATGGAGTTCTTTCTTTACGTTCTGGGCCTTCAGAGGAAAGGCAATGTTCTTGTAGACCGAGAGGTGTGGATAGAGCGCATAGCTCTGAAAGACCATGGCGATGCGGCGGTCGCGGGGACTGAGGTCGTTAACGACACGTCCGCCGATGAGGATTTCTCCGGACGAAGGGGTCTCCAGTCCGGCGATCATCCGCAGCAGAGTGGTTTTCCCAGAGCCGGAGGGCCCGAGGAAAACAAGAAACTCGCCCTCGCGAGTTTCCAGGTTTACGTTGTTGACGGCTCCGAGTTGTCCTTCTTTGAATACCTTTGTCAGATCGCGTGTCTCAACGACAGCCATCGGGCCCCCGTCCTGTTATTTCCATCTGGCAAAGATACGCTTGTATTCCTCTTCGGCAGCCCTGGCTGCGTTCTCCGCAGTTTCGTCGCCGCGCGCTACTTTTGCGAACATGGTGGGAATCACCCATGCTTTGAAAGCTTCGTCAATGGCGGCGGTACCGTAACCAGGATAACCGACGTTTGTGGCCCAATCGAGAACGTTGCCGAGGACTTTGTATTTGTCTGCGGGAGTGGCCCGCGGATCGTTAGAGATTTCCTGCTTCAGGTTTGGGACGGTGCTGGGGAAGCACGGGAAATTGTAAAACTGGCCCGCGATAAAGCCGTCATGGAAAGCATCGATGTAATCGATCAGGAATTGCTGCGCGCCGTCCTTGTTTTCGGCGAAGTCCCAGATCACATAGCAGTCCATGACGTGCTCGGCGGCGATGCGACGAACCGGACCATTCAGGGCTTGGCTGATCATGATCTTGGCGTCAATGGGCAGGTGTTCCCTCTCGGACTGGCGCGTTATGGAGATGGCATTCGCGACGTAAGAAACGCGGCCGGCGAGCATGGCCTGGTTGTTGGATGGCGGAGTCCAAGTGAAGACCTCCGGAGTTTCAGATTCCTGATAAAGAGCCTTCATGAACTTCAGGGCTTCGACGGTCTCCTTGGAATTGATGGTGACATTGCCCGCTTCATCCTGCTCCGCGCCGCCAAAGGACCAAATCAGGGCGCGCATGGCCATGCTGGTATCAAGTTCTTGAGAGAGCCCCAACCCGCAAGGATGGCCCGACTTGTCCCTGATTTTCTTGGCGCCGACGCGCAGGTCTTGCCAAGTATCGGGACCATTCGGGAAACCCGCATCGGTCCACCAGTCCTTGTGCCAGTTGCCGGGATCAGGGACGTAGGAATCGGAAAAAGCGAAATAGCGGTTGGTCTTAGGATTGTAAGTGGATTTGTGCGCGAGGTCGATCTTCTTGCCGTGCTTCTTCTCCACTTCCTGGTACACATGGGACATGTCAATGGTTTGCTTCTCGTAGGCCGCGGGAGGCGAGAGCAACATGAAAAGGTCGTGACCCTTCCGTGCCGAGGCCTCGGAAGCAGCCTTCGCGGAAAGGTCAACGAGGTTGATGTGGTCGACGATGACGTTGCTGTCGTGTTTTTGTCCCCATTGCTTGCAGAAGGTCCCGTCGAACCAGGTGTCGTACGCGGGAACGAAGTGGCTCCACTGAAGAATTTTCAGCGTTTTTTGCTCTGCTGCTGCGCGTTCCGGGAACAGAAAAAAAGGGCCGGAACCCACGCCGGCTGCAAGCGCGCCGCCCCCCGTCCATTTGAGGAAGTCTCGACGTGACAGCCCCTCCTGTTTTTTCTTTGTCATCCTGCTACCCTCCGACGAACAACTGGGTCCGGCAAGCTCACTTCAAGGATGGAAGGAGCTTGCCCGAACCGATGATGCTACTGCCCGGACGCAACAGTCAATCGCTTGAAACCGCCGAGGCGTGGCCGCCGACTTCGTCCCAGATTTTGGTGCCGTGCGTTTCCTTCAAGAGCAGGCTCCCGGCGATGAACGTGAGGGATGCTATAGCCAGGGGGTAGTACAGCCCCGCATAGATGTTGTGGGTGGCAGCATACACTGAAACCCCGATCAGTGGCGGTAACCCGCCGAAGACTCCATAGCCTATGTGATACGGCAAAGAAAGAGAGGTGTACCGAATAGGGGCCCCGCGGGGGCTTCCGCCGACGTTCGGTTCCCTCAGAATGTGAAGACCGTTCCGAACTCGTTGCGCCACGAGTGCGCCTGAGTTGCCGGAATGCCTCGGAAGATCTTGCTGCCCTGGTTTGCAGCTCGCGTGTTGATGTAACTCACTTCGTTGATGATTGACATCCAGGAGTTCACTTTGTAAGTGAGCGACGCGGTGTCGAGATCGGTGCGGACCAAGCCGTTCCCACCGGAGCGGCGAGTATCGGCGGCCTTGGCGCGATCCGTGCCGTATCCAACGTGCAGCGCCCACCCCGCATTATGGCCCTCCGGATCGGCACCGAAAATCCGCGAGAGCGGGAAGCTCAGCTCCGAGAATCCACCTTGACCGCGGATGGGACGGAGGCTAGCGACGGTGATGGGATGGCCGTTGCAATTTAGAGGCGCGGTAGTTCCGCCCACACAACCGAACGGAATGCTGCGGTTGCTGAAGCTCAGCGCCGAATTCGCAGCCCCAAGCGAGGTCATCCCGTTGAGATCCGTAAAGACGTCGTTGACCTGGCCAGCGAAGAAGAAGCGCATATCGTCGCCGTTGTAGTACTTCGTAACCCAGGTGAACCAGGGTGTTGGCAGTTGTGCCTCGGCGGTCCAGACGTTCTGGGGATTATCCGCCTGGACGCCGCGGGGGAAGGTGCTCAAAACGGAACAAGGCGGTGTGGCACAACCAATGGACCCGGCAATGATGTTGGTTGGGAGCGCGGTGGCGGGAATGACTTCATTGATCCGCGCATGGTGGCCGCTGAAGATGATCTGCGCCGGCGCGACGCCCCGCCGACTATGCGAGAGCGGGAACTGGAAGACAAGCCGTCCCTCTAAGCCGGGCCGGTTGCTTTCTGCGCCTGCCCGGTCGCCAAACCGAGCCCGCTGCTCGTCGGTCAGACCCGCTGAGCCGGCCACCGGGAGCACGATGGCGAACTCGGGCTGAATCTTCAGATCACCAGAGTGAAATTGCACGCCGGTCTTAATCTGGGGAGCTCGCTCCCAGAGAGCGCCCATGCCGATGGCCGTCCCCGTGCTCTCGTAGAGGTTCGGTAGGGTTGAGGAGATGAGATTCCAGTCCTGGCCGAACTCCACGAACCACGGCAGGCTTCCACCCAGCTTGGTGTCCAGCCTCGCCCATGCCAGCCGGAGTGAGAGCTGGCTCGAACGGACGCCGCTGATGTTCCTGTTGTTTACATTGGTGTAGTCGCCCTCAAAATCAAACTCCAGCTTGCCGGTGACGGTCATCTCAGAATTAGGAGGAACCCATTCGAATTGGCTGCCCGCCCGGAAGCTGCGAGCTTTGATATGGAATTGCGGGTCGGATGTGGGCCCGGTGTCGCCAAGCAGAAGCGGAAGCGGCCAGTCTTGGCTGCCGAAGGTGGCGCCGCCGCTTGATGCCGTGTCCTCGACGGCACTGGCCTTGAAAAAGCCGTACAGCTTCAGGTTTGCCCCGCTGCCGAGTTTGATGTCGGGTATCAGCCCGCCTTGTTTTGGGACGTCAATCGGCAAGACGCGCAGAGGTGCCACCGCGGGGATCACCTTCGGTTCTTGGGGCGGCGTCCTGGCGGGAGCTACATTCGCCCCATTGTTGAGAGGCACGCGATAAACAGCGGCGATGGGAGTCGGACTGCTCGTTCCCGCGTTGGAAGCGTTTATCACGCCCGGCATGCCCTCAGTCTGATCGTAATCGGATTGCGAGATTACGCCCTTCATGAGGAGCAGCTTTGCAAGCCGCCGATCCGCGTCGCTGGGAGACGACGCCTGGCTGATTTGCGCCACTTCCTCCGCGGTCAAGATGCCCTTTGCTTGCAAGACGCGTACGAGCGGGCTCACAGCAGGCTTAGTGTCGGCCTGCTGCTGCGCGAGGGCGCTTTCGCACCATGCAATGATTGTGAACGAACAGACTACCAGAAACACCACCACGCGAAATCGTTTCCCTTTCATCTCGAATACCCCCCTGTGA
>QHZC01000411.1:5970-7882 GCA_003224515.1 Acidobacteriota bacterium | reverse complement strand
TCGAAGAAGTTGGCCAGTCGTTCGCCGTCACTCGCGAACGCATCCGCCAGATCGAAGCCAAGGCGCTGCGCAAGCTGCGCCACCCTTCGCGCTCGCGCAAGCTGCGCGCCTTCCTTGAAGGCCCCTCGCGCGATTACCTCTAGAAAGATCAGAAAAACGAAATAGCAGGACCGCCCTCGGAGTTTTCCGGGGTCGTTTCTATTGTTGCGCCAGCCGGGTCCCTTAAGTGATGCCCCTGGCGCTCTCCAGATGCTTCCTTAGATTGGGTCGGAAAAAAAACTGAAACTCAAAAGCTTTATTATCATCTGGGCCGTCCGCGATCCTCTTGTACGCCTAAGAGCAAGCAAAGGCCTCATGGTCAGAATCGAAGACAACCGGCATGGCGCTTCGGCCGATCTTTTCTGAATCGCGCTGCCATTTGCCCTCCCGAACTCGTTTCATCACTTCACCGATGCAGGCGCCCCACCGGATCGACTGGAGAGAGAGCTCCTTTTCGGTCAATGGATTCTTCAAGTGGCCCTCATGAATGTTCCAAGCATCTCTTCGAGACCCTCGATCGAACCTGGTGCAAAGTCGAGGTCCACTCGGTGTTCGGTCTTGGCAGGCCGCACAGCTTCCTTGGCTAGGACCTGCATGGCGTAGTCAAGATCGCTTGAGCGCGAAGATAGCAACCGCAGCGGACTCCAACAACCGCTCGATCATGGCAACGTCCTCGGAGATTTCTCCGGCATACGGCCCAATCGCAGAAGCATGCGGATGGTCCAAACCAGCGTGAACAGGATAAAGGCGGCGAGGATATACCACATGCGGGAAATATCGGGCCGGTTATCCGGATGCAGGTTGGACTGGATGGCATAGTCGAAGGTAAGAATTATGATGAGCAAAACGGCGCAGCCGAGCCACGCGAAATATGCGTTCAGGAACACCTGCGTTTCCGCAAGATGTTCTGGTGCGACCCAGTACTGCTTATTCGGAAGGCTGATCAATTGAGGCGGCATCCAGGAGATAATGCGGGGGATGCCCAACCCGACGAGCACTGCTAGAACGCTGGCTCCCACAAAGACCCCGAAGAAAGCCGACTTCGTTTGCCAGCCGTTCGGCACGCCCTGCGCGTTGAAGTGCGAAGCCACCACTTCCGGCAATTCCGCGTAGTAAGACGAGAAATAAATTGCCGCGCCGACGGCGAGGACGGCGAATAACGCTCTGGGCAGCCTGGCATCTTGCATTGGAGTTCCCTACGCCATACTAGGCAAGACTATCAGCGGAAACAATAACGGCAGCAGGGAGATTGCTAGCTGAGTTACCGCGCATGCAAACGAGAGTCGTGCAGGGCAGTTCGATAAGAATCTATCTTTTGCGAAGCAAATTTCTTCTCGGGTATAGGCTTCGAATTGATGCATATTAGAACAGTGAGATTTGCTAGAGGTCAATGAAAACGACACAAAAATTCATCGCGATTATTCTCGTTCTGCTCCTCAGCGCCACGGGCTACGGATTGTACCGCACCGGGAAACCGGCAAACGTGCCGGTGACGCCGGACAAGACCAAATACGGAAGCGCGGCGCAAGCGCCCATCGTGGATCAGACGCCTCTGTTGACGGCGCAGCGGCTGGCCAAGACGGCCCTTAGCGCGGAGGAACTGCCGTTTGCCCAGGAAGCGTTGCGGCTTGGGGATCAAGAGATGGACCTGGCGTTTGCGGCCGCGGTGCGGGATGCACAGGAGCATCCGCTGGTGTTGAGCCCCGAAGCCAAGGGGATTCAGGTGCGGCTGCAGAAGGCCCAGAGGGCTTTGGAAGCGGACGAGGCTCAGGTCAAACAATTGACGGCCGCGGAGGAAAAAGCCACCGGAGAAAAAAGAGACGCGCTGGATGATCAACTCGACGTGGCAAAGGCGCAACTCGAGTTGGATCAG
>QHZC01000411.1:3325-5933 GCA_003224515.1 Acidobacteriota bacterium | reverse complement strand
CCACAGGGCCGCATTCAGACCATGGTCGAGGAACACGAAGCGGCTTCGCACGCCGCGGACAGCCTGAAGGTGACGGTGACCGCGCCCGTGGAAGAGCGCGGGCTGATTCACAGCTTTCAACAGTGGTCGGCACTGCATCAGAAACAATTGGAATTGTGGCGGGCGAAACAGGATGCTGAGTCGCTGGCGGCATTGTTTTCCGCGAAGCACAACGCCATGGAAGCGCAGATCGCCGCCGCCAAAAAAGAATCGAACGAGGTGAGTACCCAGCCCCGTGCAGGGACCACGTCCTCCAGTGCCGGAAAGCACGCGAACCGCAGCCGCGAAGAATCAACCGCACTATTGAAAGCGACGAAGCAACGCTCTGCCGACGAGAAAGCGCTTGCAAACTTTGACAAGCGCATCGATGACCAGAAGCAACTGGCGGAAGTATACGGCAATTGGATCGAGGCAATTGCCGCCAAGCAGCGCTCCGTCGTGCATGGCGTGCTGACGGGGCTGGCGGTCATATTTGGAATCTTGCTGATCGGGCTGTTTTTCGATAGCTGGCTTGCGCGCTTGCTTGGAAGAACCTCGCTGGACCGAAGGCAGGTGGAGACGCTGCGCACGGTGACGCGCGTAGGTGTGCAGATATTCGCTGTGCTTTTCATCTTGCTCGTCATTTTCGGGCCGCCCAGCCAGCTCGGAACGTTCCTCGGGCTTGCCGGCGCGGGTCTCACGGTTGCGCTCAAGGATTTCATTGTGGCCTTCATTGGCTGGCTGGTGCTGATGGGGAAAAATGGGATGCGCCTGGGCGATTGGGTGGAGATCAACGGCGTGACTGGCGAGGTGGTCGAGCTCAACATGTTTCATACCGTGCTGCTCGAAACTGGCAATTGGACCGATTCCGGTCACCCCACAGGGCGCCGTGTTACGTTCACGAATAGTTTTGCCATCGAAGGCCACTACTTTAATTTCTCAACTACCGGCCAGTGGCTCTGGGATGAACTGCAGGTCGTGCTTCCCGCCGGACAAGATCCCTACCCCATCGTCGATGCGATACAGAAAACAGTTGCCGAAGCGACGGCTGTGAGCGCCAAGCAGGCCGAGCAGGAATGGAAGAGTGCGGCGCGATCGCGCGACATGAGCGCTCTCTCCGCAGCGCCCGCGATCAACGTCAAGCCGGTCATCGGCGGTGTCGAGATCGCCGTGCGCTACATCACCCGCGCCAACGAACGCTACCAATTGCGAGCAAGACTCTACCAGGCTGCCGTCGAATTGTTAGGCGGAAGAAACCTGCCGCCATCTCGAGCTCTCGTTCAGAAATGACGCATCAAGAATGGCCAATGGGAAAGGCCACTTGTCTCCGCTCGCACTACGCCAAAGCCCATCAGCGCCGGCCAGACCGCCTGGGTGGGAATGCCGGCGCGCGCCTGACTGAAAGTACTGCTCCGGGGTCAGCCAACTGCCGCGCCTTGGGATCCCAGTACAGAGTGTTTGGAGTGTTCCACTGGGCGTAGCTACGGGCACAGGTCCGGTAGAAATCGTCCGTGGCGCCCTGTAGTTCCACCTCGACGGTTCCCATCGAGGTGCCATCTTGATTGACGGCGGAGAAGTCCTCGACGACTGCGTTGCGAACGAGGAGGTCTCCATCAAAGGGAAAACGTTTTGTGGCGAAGTGATGCTGGCGATCTTTCACTCTTTTAAATTTGAATGCCCGGGGATCGTTTTTTTGCGCCCGCTCCCATGCGGTAAGCAATCCTGCTTCCGTGACGGTATTCATGTTCCGCGAGCTCAATAGTCAGCGCCGATGCCAGCGTACGCCGTTGGCCTTTCGTAGTTCTAGAACGTTTGCAAATTCTCGCAACTCCGCTTCGATCCGATCGAGCCGATCCAACTTTGATGAGGCAAGTTTTGTAGGAGGGCGTTTACCTTCTGGAGGCCCTCTTCCGCGGTCAAGCCCTCTTCTTGATGAGCTGCTTTGGGTTTGTTGAAATCATACTCCTCCGCCGGTGATGACAATTCTTCATTGGGAATGCTGAAGAAATCCATGAGCGGGCGCTCCCAATCGCTTCGCCATTCGCCCGAGCTCGTCGTTATTCTTCGGGAGAAAGCTATCGTTCACGTAGACGTCGACCTTGGGCCGCTTCTCCAGGATGATGTAAATCGATGGCATCCTCCGTTGCCTCCCCCTGTGAAAGTAACGGAGCGCCATCCTATGGCAAGAGCTGGCGCGCGCGGATGGCAGAAACGGTTGCTCCGGTGTAGAGCAGCGCAAGCAGAGCATATCCTGCGACCAGGCCTGCGCCTTCGGTCACCCATCCCAACGCGACACTCATCAGGAGTTGCACCACTGTCGTCAAAATCGCCATCGCGGATTGCGTCCGCCCCATGAAATGTCTTGGCACGATGGTCATCAACGAAGACTGCGCCACCACTCCTCCGAGCGCGCGGCAGAATCCAAACAGTATTTGCATCATCACGGCTCCCACGAGAAGCGCGACGAAAGGCGTCGCCATGTGGCCCGCGGCGAGTCCGGCACAGGCTGCGACATACAGGGGCATGCGCAACGCTTGCGGCAACTGGCTGGCAATCAGTCCTCCGATGATCGCGCCAGTAGCCCAGCCTG
>QHZC01000411.1:0-3262 GCA_003224515.1 Acidobacteriota bacterium | reverse complement strand
CATCATGATGGAATGCGTTATGCCCAGCGCAAGCACCAGCGGCTGCTGCTTTAGGTACGCGAAGCCTTCCTTCATGTCGGCGTAAACGGCGAGCGACAGGCCGGCTTCCGCAACCTCCGGATTTTCTCCGGTCTCCAACGCCTCGGCAGTTGCTTCGGTGGCTTCGTTATACTCCCGAGGGTATTTCTGACTCTCCCGCGGAGAAACGTACCCGCGGCGCACCTGATACAGGCAATAGGCAGACACGAAATAAGTCGCGCCGTCGATGGCCAGAATTCCCGCGATTCCAGCAGTGTTGTAAAGGAAGCCGACGAAAGCGCCTGCAATGAGCATGCCACTCTGCACCCCCACGAGCACAGCGGCATTTGCGCCGGTGAACTGACTGGGCGGAATCACTTCCTGCACCAGCGCGTTCACCGTCGCCCAGTACATCGCCGAGCCCGTGCCGGTGATCAGCGTCATGGCGTAGAGATGCCAGAGCTGCAGATGGCCGCGCCACGCGATGTACGCCGTTGCAAGGACAAAAAACCCGCGAACAAAATCCAGCAAGACGCCCAGGTAGCGCCGATCCAGGCGGTCGATCAACACACCGCCCAGAAACGGCACGAAGAGTCCCGGCAGGGTAACGACGATGACCTGCAGGCTGACTTTTACCGGTGAATGCGTGGCGGAGAGGATGTACCAGCTCACGCCGGCGAAGTTAATCCCGCTGCCGAAGAGCGACACGAACATCGCGAGAAAGAAATAGCGGAAGCCTCGCTGCGCCCAGATCAGCTTCCAGTCCACCGGATTTGTCACCGTCGTTGCCACGGAACGTATTAGTTTACTATCGTGGGCGTCATCAGCGGGCCACACGCACCGTCGAAGAGTTAGGCTTCCGGAACAGCTTGGTAGAACGGGAGGGGAACCGCCGTGGGAAACGAAGTGAAATGCACGGTCCGTTCGGGCAAGCAAGAATCCGAAGGAAAGGCCTTGCTCGAAACGAGCGAGATCCTCTTCCGCGGCGAGTTTCGCCTGAAGATTCCTTTTTCCACCATCAAATCGGTGAAAGCCGTGGACGGCGAGCTCCGCTTCGAGACTGCGGAAGGAGCCGTGGTTTTCGATCTCGGCGTGGTCGCCGAAAAATGGCGCGAGAAAATCCTCCATCCAAAGTCGCGAATCGAAAAGCTCGGCGTGAAACCAGGAGCCAAAGTTTCTCTGCTCGGTAATTTCGAACCAGGTTTTCTCGATGAATTAGGGAAACTCACCAAGGCCGTGCGCAACGGTAAAGTTGCCGCCGGCTCGGAATCGATCTTCTTCGCCGCCGATTCGAAGCCGATCGTCTATCCCAAAGGCCAGAAACACATCACGGAAAACGACGTCCTCAGCGCCGGCCGCAAGGCCGGTTTGAAAGACGTGAAAGTCGTCGGCTTTTCTGCAACACACACTGCCCTGAAATTCGTGATTCCGCTCGCTGATCGCTAGTCCATTCTTAATTTACAGCTGGCTGCGCAAAGCCCCAGATTCTCCACCGGATTAGTGGGGTTGTAGAACACCGGCACCCGCGCCCTCAAAAACCAGAGCCCCAATTGCATCCATTCCGCACTTGGGACAATCAGTTTTGTCATCCAGGAAATGTATAACTCTCTCGCGTTTGTTTATTGAGAGAAAGTATCACTATTTTGCATGCGTGGGTATGATCAACGTGATGGCGCCTCTATTGGAAGTGAGAGGATTGATAGTGGAGTTGCCGACGGCAGCCGGTTGGGTGCGGCCGGTGAACGAAGTGTCGCTGAGCATCAGCGCAGGCGAATCGCTAGGGCTGGTCGGTGAATCTGGCAGCGGCAAGACAATGTTGTCGCTCGCGCTGATGGGATTACTCCCCCTTGGGGCGCGGGTCAGCGGCGAAGCGTCGCTGGCAACGGAAGCGTCTACGAAGAGCTTGATGGCGCTCGGTGAGCGCGAGTGGCGGGACGTGCGTGGTGGCGAGATCGCCATGGTCTTTCAGGAGCCGATGACCTCGCTGAATCCCGTGATGCGCATCGGAGCACAAATCGAAGAAACCATTCGCGCGCATCACCCAAAGCTCAGCGCCAACGAAGTGAAACGCAAGGCAGTCGATTCGTTGCGGCGCGCGGCGGTCCCCGAACCCGAGGCACGCGCGGAGCAATTTCCGCACCAGCTTTCCGGCGGCTTGCGACAGCGGGCCATGATTGCCATGGCATTGGCCGCGGGGCCGCGGCTACTGTTTGCCGATGAGCCGACAACCGCGCTCGATGTCACCGTGCAAAAGCAAATCCTGGATCTGCTGGATGGTCTGCGGCGCGAGCTGAAGCTCGGTCTGCTTTTCATCACCCACGACCTCGGCGTCGTGGCGCAAGTCGCGGAGCGCGTCGCCGTGATGTATGCGGGCCGCATTATCGAGGAAGGGCCGGTGCGAAATGTACTAGCAAAGCCGCTGCACCCTTATACGCAAGGCCTGCTGAGATCGTCTCCAACACTCAAGCGTGGCGCGCTGATGCCGATTCCCGGCGCAGTACCGCAGCTTATCGCCCTGCCGCCAGGATGCGCCTTCGAACCCCGCTGTGATCTTCGCCGCGCCGAATGCGCCGCTGAGATCCCTGCGCTTCGAACCAGCGGTGGCGATCATGCCGCCCGCTGCATTCTGGTCTGATGGAAACTCTTCTCACTGTGCGTGAACTGCGCAAGACCTACCGGCGAGGCGGCGGTGTTTTTTCGCAAGGAACCGGGGGCGCACGCTTCACCGCCGTCGACAACGTAAGCTTTTCCATCAACCGCGGCGAGACTTTTGCCGTTGTCGGCGAGAGTGGCTGCGGCAAAACTACTCTCGCTCGGATGCTCCTCCGGCTGATCGAACCCGACGGCGGCGAAATCCTTTTCGAGGGGCGCAATCTCCTCACGCTGCGCGGGGAAGCATTACGCTCGCAGCGCCGGCAGACGCAGATGGTGTTTCAGGACCCGTTCGCCTCGCTCAATCCACGGATGCGCGTTAGCGAAATCGTTGCCGAGCCTCTCGCTATTCATGAGCCCGGCCTCTCTGAAACGGAGCGCCTTGCGCGCACGACGGCGATTCTCGGCCGCGTCGGCTTAAATGAAGACGCCATGCGGCGGTATCCCCACGAATTCTCCGGCGGCCAGCGCCAGCGCATCGGCATCGCGCGCGCCCTGATCCTCCAGCCGAAACTGATCGTGGCCGATGAACCCGTTTCGGCTCTGGATGTTTCCGTCGGCGCACAGGTACTCCTCCTGTTGCAGGAACTCC
>QHZC01000410.1 GCA_003224515.1 Acidobacteriota bacterium | reverse complement strand
GTTATTGTGCGCTTCCGCATAATCTGGCAGCAGCCGGATTGTTTCGCGGTATTCGGCCACAGCTCCATTGAGGTCGCGTTGTTTGTAAAGCATGATGCCTAGGTCGTTATGGGCTGCTCCGAGATTAGGATTCAAACGCAACGCCTCATGAAATTCTGCGATGGCCTGAATTATTTCGCCTTTCTGGGAGAGTGCAATTCCCAGGTTGTTGTGTGCAGCTGCAAGCTGTGTGACAAGAGGCGGAGCCTCGCCATGCTCGGCAACGGTTCTCTTTGGATCGGGATGCTCTCGAAAAACGTTCCGGAAGCTGCTGCGCACCTCGTCCAGGTCCGTCTGCAGAGTGAGAGCCTTGCTGTATTCGTTCCCTGCATTATCTAAATCACCATTCGCGCCGAGCGCCAATCCAAGAGCGTAGTGAGCTTTGCCACTGCTTGGATCCAAGTGAAGCGCCTCCCGATATTCCACGATGGCCGCGTCCCAACCTCCCTTAGCCGTAAACGCGAGCCCGAGCGCGTACCGCGCGTTGACATAATCCCGCTCAAGGTGAATCGCCTTGCGATATTCATTGATGGCTTTGTCCCACTTACCTTGACTGGAAAACAAACGTCCCAGTTCAAAATGGAAACGCGCTACCTCGCGGCTGCCCCGGATGCCGATCAGCAACACTATCAATAAAAGGAATCCGAATGTCACAAGCCGATTCCGGCCCGTTTTCACCACCGAAGCAACTTTGCGCAAAGGCGCTTTGATTTTGCCTTTTCTCTCTGGCGGATCTGTTTTCACCTGGACTGGCGGATGGCTCATCAGATTAGACTTTGAGGCCGTTCTTCCCGGAGCCTTGACGAATTTACCAAAGATCGACTTAAAAATCGTCATTCCCTTGCCGGATTCGCTGGCCAATCAAAGCGCCTTTATCTTGACGCCTGGCCTCCTGTCATTTCCTGGTATCCCCGTGCCACAGCAACCCGGCAGCTGTCTGCGCGATCCCTAGCTCTCCGGCGAGCTCATAGCGGTTTGGTCCCGTGACTCGCCGGCAACCAAACTGCGGGAGGTCCCCACACAAGGGGAGGGGTTCTCGCTTACTAATGGCAAGGCTGACGGGAGGCCATTTGCTTGGCAAATTCGGCGATCCTCGCGACACCTTCCTCCAGCTCTTCCATGGACGCTGCGTAAGACAATCGCAAGTAGCCCTCTCCGTACCCACCAAAGGCATTGCCGGACAAGACAGCAACGCCCTGCTCGTCCAGCAGGAGCTTCGCTATTTCCTCGGAGGTCTTGCCCAACGCTCGCACGTTGGGGAAGACGTAGAAGGCCCCTCTTGGCTTGCGGCAGGAAACCCCTTCGATTCGGTTGAGCAGCTCCACCACGCGGTCCCGCCGCTTGCGGAAAGTGTCAACCATCTTGGCAACGGGTGCTTGGTCTCCTCGCAGCGCGGCAATGGCGGCCATCTGTGTAAAGGCAGGCGTGCAGGAGTTCGAGTTGATCATCAACTTAGTGAAGGTCTGGGCCAGCCGCCGGTTCATGACGCCGTAACCCAGCCGCCAGCCGGTCATCGCATAGGTCTTTGAAAAACCGTCGAGAATGATTGTGCGATCTTTCATCCCGGGAAACGAAGCGATGCTAGTGGGCGCCCCGTCGTAGAGTATGCGGCTGTAAATCTCATCCGATAGGAAAATCACGTTCCGGTCGGCGAAGCTGTTTGCCAGCATGCGAAGATCATCCTGCCCCATCACAGAGCCGGTGGGGTTATTTGGCGAATTGAGGATAATAAGCCGCGTGGCTGGTCCAGCCGCTCCGACGAGCTCTTCTACGTCCATCCGGAAGTCCTTCTCCTCGCGAAGTTTAACCGGAACGGGGCGGGCACCAACGAAACGGATCATCGACTCGTAGATAGCGAAGCCAGGATCTGGATAGATAACATCGTCGCCTTTTTGGGCAAGGGAGAGAAGACTATAAAAGATGATGGGCTTGGCACCGAGTGTAACCACTACTTCAGCGGGGTCGACGTCAATCCGGCGAGTCGCCGAGACATGCTCGGCAATGGCTTCGCGCAGAGATGGAATACCAGGGGACGGTGTATAGTGATGCCAACCTTCCTTCAACGCCAGGACAGCCGCTTCGACAATGTG
>QHZC01000409.1 GCA_003224515.1 Acidobacteriota bacterium | reverse complement strand
CAGATCGTTCATTACCCCCGCGACCGGCAGGCGTCCCACAAATTCAGGGATCAGTCCGTAGCGAATCAAATCGCCCGGCTGCACTTGCTCGAGCATCTCCGTGTTACGGCGCTGCGGGGTAGTCGGCGCCGCGTCAGTGTGGAATCCCAGCGAATGGCGGCCCGCGCGCCTTTCAATGATTTTCTCCAAGCCCACAAAAGCGCCACCGCAGATGAAAAGAATATTCGTGGTGTCCACAGGCGTGAATTCCTGGTGCGGATGCTTGCGACCGCCCTGCGGAGGCACATTGGCCACCGTGCCTTCGAGAATCTTCAGCAGCGCCTGCTGCACGCCTTCACCGGAGACGTCGCGGGTGATCGAAGGGTTCTCATCCTTCTTGGCAATCTTGTCGATCTCATCGATATAAATGATGCCTTGCTGAGCTTTCTGGACGTCGCCGTCCGCGGCCTGCAATAGCTTCAGAATAATGTTCTCGACGTCTTCGCCCACGTAGCCCGCTTCGGTGAGGGTGGTGGCATCGACGATGGCGAATGGCACATCCAGCATGCGCGAGAGCGTCTGCGCCAGCAAAGTCTTGCCTGTCCCAGTGGGGCCGATCAGCAAGATATTCGACTTGCTGAGTTCAATATCGCCCGGCTGCTTGTTCAAAAAAATCCTCTTGTAGTGGTTGTAAACCGCGACCGCGAGTTTTTTCTTCGTGCGGTCCTGCCCGATGACGTAGCCGTCCAGAAATTGCTTGATCTCCGGTGGCCGGGGAAGCCGCTTCGTCGGCGCCGCGGACTGTTCGCGCTTCTCGTCTTCAAGGATGGTCTGGCAAACGCCCACGCACTCATTGCAGATGTAGGCGCGGGGATAGTCCGAAGGCGAACTGATCAGCTTTTCGACCTGCTCCTGTGTCTTATGGCAGAAGGAGCAGCGCAGCGGCTCGTCTGGGTTGAATTTTTTCACTGGCGTGAAGGCCTCGTCCCCGCTGGGCTTCGACGGAGTCTCTAACCACCTATTGTAGGCCGATTATTCCCTGAGCGAAAGAGAAAGTCGCAAAGCTGCTAACTTTTTGGAACCGCTGTGCATTCCCCGCTTCAAAGCGCAAAGCACTCCGTGGCGCGAAAAACTAACGATGCTTAAAAATGATTTCGTCGATCATCCCGTATTCTTTGGCCTGCTCGGGATTCATGATGTAGTCGCGCTCGACGTCTTTCTCGATGCGCTCAGCGGGCTGGCCGCTGTGCTTCGCCAGCAACTGATTGATGGTCGAGCGCATGCGCAGAATCTCTTTCGCATGCAGATCGATGTCCGTAGCCTGGCCGCCGAGGCCGGACATCCACGGCTGGTGAATCAAGATGCGCGCATTGGGCAAGGCAAATCGCTTCTTGGGGGCGCCCCCGGCCAGCAGCACGGCCGCGATGGAAGCGGCCTGCCCAACACAGGTCGTCACTACATCCGGCTTCACAAACTGCATAGTGTCGTAAATGGCGAATCCGGCGGTGATCGACCCGCCCGGTGAATTGATGTACAGCTGAATGTCTTTCTCCGGGTCTTCTGCCTGCAGGAAGAGCATCTGGGCCGTCGCCAGATTGGCGACGTGGTCGTCAATCGGCGTCCCGATGAAGATGATGTGCTCCTTCAGGAGCCGGGAATAAATATCGTAGGCGCGTTCGCCCCGGCTGGTCTGTTCCACGACCATGGGTACCAGCGTTGTGCCGCGATAGTCTGGTTCGTCGGAATTTTTCATTTTGGGTGAATGTTACTGGCGCTTAGCCGGAGTGTATCACTTTGAATCCGTCGCCGCATTCGCTGCTGCAACGGTATTGATCTTGGCATTCTGCGCAAGCCAATCGAGTGTCTTGTCGCTGCGCAGCTTAGCCTTCATCCTATCGAGCGTCCCTTGCTTTGTCAAACGCGCGCGAATCGCTTCCGCCGATTCGCCACCATGGCTGGCCAGGTGCTCGAGTTCGTGCGTGACCTCTTCGTCCGTCACGTCGATGTTCTCCGCCGTCGCGATGCGATCGATAATCAGTTCGGCCTTCACGTCATCCTTCGCGCGCTCTTCCTGCCGCCGCCGCAATGTCACCCAGTCCACGTTCACCGCCCGCGGATCCACGCCTTGCGCCGCCAGCGACCGCACCACGCGCTCCAACCGCACGTCCATTTGATGCTCGACAAGCGCTTCGGGTACAGGGAAGTCGTGAAGCTTCACGAGTTCCGCGAGAACCTTTTCGTGCAGCAATTCCTTGTGCTTGTGATCGCGTTGATGCTCCAGTCCCTCGCAGACCTTTTTCTTCAGTTCATCCAGGGAAGCCGCGTCGCTCACGTCCTTCGCAAAATCGTCGTTTAGCTCGGGTAGCTTTTTCGTCTTGATGCCCAGCACTTCAACCACGTAGTGATATTTTTTTCCGGCCAGCTTCGGATCCGGATAGTCGGTGGGATAGTCGACGTCAAAATTCTTGTGATCGCCCGCGTTTGCGCCCTTCAAGTTCGTGTTGAATGGCTCCATGGTCTCTTCAGCGCCAATGTGGCAAAGAACGCTGTCAGCTTGCAGCGGAACGCCGCCGCCCTCAGGCGTACCGAGGAGTTTCACCTGGGCAAAGTCGCCGTCGGCAATGCCGCGGCCCTCGACGGGGGCAAAGGTTGCGGCACGCTCGCGCATCTCTTCGAGCGTCTTCGCCAGGTCCTCGTCGGTGATGTCCATCGTGGGCATCTCGAACTCCAGGCTCTTGTAATTGCCTAATTCGAATTCCGGCAGCACTTCAAACACCGCGCGAAACTTCAGCGGCTGGCCCTCGTTGAAGTCCAGCTTATCCACTTGCGGCTGCGAGACCGGTGTGAGCTTCTGTTCGGCTACGGCTTTTTCCACCCGCTCCGGCACCAAGGATTGCAGCACTTCTCCCTTGATGTCCTCAGCAAACTTGCGGCGGATCAGCGAAACGGGCGCCTTGCCACGCCGGAATCCGGGTACGTTCGCGAGGCGCGCGAACTCCTTGGCGACACTCTCGATCTTTTTCGACACTTCTTCGGCGGGAATTTCCAATTCCAGCTCGCGGCGGCAGCTCGCTTCGGCCATACAAAGGTCCTTTCCTGGGACGGCGATCGGTTTAGGGATGAATCTTCGCTGGTCTCGACGGCATGCGCCCCAATCGGGGGTAACGGACAAGCCAGGCTTGTTAGCCGCACTTGAAATCAGAAGGAGCCAGACAGGTGAGAATTCACCCGGCAACTCGATTTCTCAGTATAGGCGACGCTCCACGCACCGTCAAACGGCACAATCTCGGATGACCTCAAACTCATCGATCTCCCGAGAGGTGGCGTCGCGTGTACGCACAATGCCGGTAATAACAAACGCGCCCGGAGCGCGTTCATCCGGAGTTGCCATCTCGGCTCCGTGGGCCTTTGCCAGCCGCAGCAGATGGCCATCCGTGATCTGCTGGGGCCCTTTGACCCCCAACGGCAAATCCTCAACGCCCTGCCGAACAGAGGATCCTTGATAATCCGCCCCCTTGCGCGATCATTTCTTTCTCGGAATCAGCACTATGCGCTCGCCTGTCCTTTCGTCGAAATTCCTGTTGTCACGGTAAGACAATCTTACCCACGGTCTCTTACGTTAGCTAATCTGCCGCAGCGGGCTGGTTCAGTGCACGGGTAAGGTCCGCATGCAGCAAACGATGGAAGAGATGTTCGCCCGCTTCGCGCCGCACCGACAGCCGTCCTGCGACGTAAGCACGTGAGCCGAGCCCGCGCTGCACTGCGTTGCAGATGGCCTCGTCTTCATCCTGCACCTTTTCGCTGACTTTGATGCTTGCTTGATTCTTCTTTGAAGCCTTCTTACTAATGTCCGCGAAGAAGTAGTCAAAAACCACCGCACACTTGTCCACCCCCATGGGAAGAACGAGATTGGTGTCCATCACGCCTTCGTAGACGTTGATCATGAAGTTCGGATAGATCCACAGATAAAACGCGCGGCCCTGCCGCGTCGCCGCAACTCCTGATTCCGATTTGGAGTCCGAAGAAAGCGGGCTGGACTGCAAACAGGCCCGCTCAAGATTCTCAATCGTGTATTTCGTGTATTCGATGACGCTGCTCAAGCCTTTGTGCGCGTGCGGAACGTGGTAGCCCCCGTCGAGATAGTTGTCCACGTACACTTTCCAGTTGCAGTGTAGCGTGTAGATGCGGCGATCGAAGTATTTCAATTTTCTTCGCAACTGCTGGGGCGCGACCAGCTCCGGAACTTTTCCCAGAAATTCCAGGAGTGGGCCGGCGCGGCCGTTCAGATTGACGAAGACCAAAGTTTCCCAGGTGTCCACCTTCACTGGCACCAGGCCGTTTTTCGCGCGCTCAAAATTGCAGACGCCTTCGAACTCGACCATGCCTTTCAGCGCGCCGTCGATTCCGTAAGTCCAGCCGTGATAGGGGCAGCGGAACTGTTTTGCGCAGCCTTGCGCTTCCGTGACCACCGCTGCGGCATGATGCCGGCACACGTTGTAAAACGCGCGCAATTGGCCATCTTCGCCGCGCGCCACGACGATCGGTTCTCCCGCAAGGTCCGCAGTAAAGAAGTTCCCCTTTTCTCGCACCTGGTCAACGCGCCCCACGACCTGCCACGTTTTTGCGAACACGCTCTGCTGTTCGAGTTCGTAGATGTCCGGATCGAAGTACCAGGGCGAAGGAATGGTCCAAGCATGATCCAGCGGATTATGCGGATTGTATAGATCAAGCAGATCAACTACGTTTCGCTCCATGAAATGCTCCTCGGTCCCTTGATTGGCGCGCACAGTCAGAGGGAGTGCCGTGGACATTGTCATACCCCGAAACAGGGCCGGAGAGAAGAGAAAAAGGAGCGGATAGGGCTGGGAATGAAAAGAGGCCCCGATTGTCGTCCAAGATGGAAATCCTTCTTGCGATTTCTAGTTAGCCCCCTTCCCCCTTTGTTTGGCTGGCACAGGAGGAAACGGAGATTTTCACACGACCGCATGTTTTGGTTGACTTTCTGTGCGCATTGCAGCATTCTCGTCGGGCCATATCCGCTGAGGGACGATACCTACCCCGCCCCGCAGACACAAACCTTTCCCCAGCCTCAGGTAGTGCACCTCCCCCCGGCTCAGAGTACGGCTAGATGCCCTGGCACCGAGTGGGGGGCTGCGAAGCCACTTTCATCCTGTAGGCGGTAAACCAAAGGAGGTTGACATGTTTGCTCGATTCGTTTCTATGCGCTTGAAGAGCGGTAACCTGGCCGAATTCAACCGCATCCTCGACAAGGAGGTCATTCCACTACTGCAACGCCAGAAAGGTTTCCGGGAGGAAATCGTCCTGACGAACCCAAGCGGGGCAGAAGCGGTTGGCATCAGCATCTGGGAGCAGAAAGAGAATGCTGAGTCTTATAACCGCGAGAAATTCCCCGAAGTCCAGCAATTGCTGGCCAAGGTGCTGGACGGAACTCCACAGGTCAAAACCTACGAGGTCTCGCACTCAACCGTTCACAAGATCGCCGCTCACGTAACAGCGTGAAAAAGACAACCTTGTGTGCAACATTCCATTCAGACAGTGCGGTTTCGAAGGGGGCGGGCTTGGGCTTGCCCCTTTCCTTTGCCCACCCAAAAACCGCGCTGCGCCGAATCGTCTTCGTCTTGCATGTTGCCGGGATACATTCTTAGGCACACTATCCAGCCACTGTTGTCCCCCGTTTAGAGTCGGGAACTCGATAAAGACCAATGTCCTCAGCTTCCTGAACCTATCGTTTGCAACGGTTCCCGCCCGTCAAGTCCTGCGTACTTCCGCCATCTCTGGAAAGTCCGCAGGCGGTGGTGGCACATGTTGCAGCAACCAGTTTCCCATTCAAGGAGGTTCAACTCGCGAGTCGAGACGCGGTCTATTGGCGTTGTGGCGCGCGTGACGACAGGGTACGAGTTCAGAATTTGCGCCTGGGTGCGGTCTGTTTGTCGAGACACCAAAGTCGAATGGCGTGGGTTCTACGGCCAACCTTGATTTCCTTGTCCGGGAGGGACAGATCCGGGCCGACGCTGTTGTGCAGCGGGTCGAGCCCAGCCGCGGGCTGGGGCTGAAGTTCACGGCAGTGAGTGAGGAAGATCGGGCCCGGGTTCAATAAGGCGGACAAACGTCAGCTGAGCCCAAACTGGAAAGCTATAGAGTCGTCTCGAAATCACACTTATGGCCATTCTTCCCGTGGGCGGAGGGTTTCCGATAATCGCAGCTTAGCGCGCTGCTCGTCATCCGCGACGATTGCGGGAGATGTCAAAGAAATGACGCAGCAGCGAGAGCCCGCCAGTCAGGGGCACCCACAGAACATTCTTCAGGAGCGTCGAGCGCCGTTCCAGACGATCGTTAAGGACGTCGGTTTCAGACTGCTTTCCCGCGACCACCGCGGTGACGTATTTCAGGAAATCGATTCCGCAATTTTCGCAAACGCCGCCCTGCCGCTGTTCATGGCGGCAGGAAGGGCATTGATAACGCAGGGTTGCGTGGCACCGCCGGCAGAACCGCGCGACGTCGCGTGCTTCACTCCCACATTTCGGACAGTTCATGACTAAATTCTAACCGAAAGGACACCCCATGCGCGGTGGCTCGTCTTGAGTGCGCCCTCGTTGTTAACGGTGGCCGTTGGCCCGGAGGTACCGCGTTGATCAAAACAAATCACATATCAGCTCATATCAGCTGTATGGTTCCGAGCTGGACTTTGCCATTTCGATTCACTCTATGTACGAGGGCACAGTGCTAAATCCACCTTATCGCTTCAAACGTAGTTTCATGGCCCCGAACTAGCGTGGCTATCGCCAAATTGGCTACTGAGTCGGAAGAATGCTTTGTGTAAAGCCAATCGTGTTAATCGCGCGGAGCATGGGTGTCAACGGCGGTAGCAAGCTCGGCGTGAGGAAGTCTGCGTCGAACTTGTAGTTCCGCTGCGGCGGGTTGTATACCGCACCGCCGCTGCCGCCGGCGCCGCAGCACTTCCAAATGCCCACGGCCTGGTGGTCGTAATACATGCTGACCATCGAACCAAGATAATAGGATGGAACCGTGGTGTTCCAGTTCTCGAGGTACCGCATCAAATTGTGGACGCCGCCATCCGTGCCTTGGGCAGGGTCGGCGAAGCTCGATCCAGCAGGCTGTAAAAAGGGCACGCCCTGCCCGCCGACCATGGCGAAGCGGTAGGTCGTGGCGGTTGCCATGCGGCCGGAATAGTTATACGGCGAGATAAACGAGTTGACGTCATTCCAGTTGTTGGAAAGCGCCGTAACGGCGTCGGCGATGATGGAAGTGCCCACGTGTGCATCGGTCGAAGGGGTGCTTAGTGTTGCGTCCGTGGTTGGGTCATTATTAAAGTCACCCTGCACGTACACCGGGTTTTCCGAGGCAATCGTCAGGCCGCAGTTGACGCCGTTGCAGGTGCCTATGTTGATCTTGGCACCGTCGACGATTTTCAGGGCGCGGCGGAAAAAGATCGGCGGATTTTCTCGCAACTCTTGTGCCGAATTCTTGACGGTTGCAAATGGCCATTTGAGGCCTGGTGCGGTGCAGTACGGATTGTTCGCGAGGACTGCTGTCTCGAGGGCCGTCACCGTTCCCAACTGCATGCCGACTACGCTCCCACCCGTGGAAATGGGCCACAACGTCGAAGGATTAGCAGCCAGGATGTTTCCGTAGGTCCGCGGAGTCGCCGGTGGTGTGGTATCAACCCCACTGGAGTTGTAGTCTCCTTCCATGTCTTCCCCTTGATCCAAGGACCCGTTCGGGCATCCATTGGTGCCGGGGCTGGGGTTCACGAAATCGTCGTAGCCGTAACCGCCCGTCAGAACATTTGTGCCACCCACCGAGGCCGGGGGGTTGGGGTCCGGCTGCTCGCCGCGGCGGTCGGAAAAATAGACGGAGTAACCGGTCGTGTTGTTCGCATTGGACCCACTCGAGCCGATCGTGCCTTTGAACCACTTGGCCAGGTTGGCCGCATCGAGTTCGACATAATACATGGCACCGGCCAGGGTGGGATTGCCGGTCGTAGGAGATATATCCCGCAGCAAGCCTTCACGAGAGTCAAACAGGACGTTCGGCCAGTAGTCCGCTCCGTGCACCGCAGTTGGCAGAATCGTGTTTGTTCCGCAATAGGGCTGGGGGGTCACACCGTTGATGTTCGTACTTGCTGCCGTCCTCGGATTGTCACGAACGCGTGCCAGTCGAATGACGGCGAGGGAGCTCGGATCGGTACATGCAATCGTGGGTACACCTGCATTTAGAGTCGGACCGGAACTCTTAACCTCTGTTGACGGCAAGCCGGGCAACGTCGGAGGTGCAGGAAACGTGCTCAGTGGATTTATGTTTCGGCCCGTATAGCCTTGGTTCAGGATTTCCCAGGTCACGTCAGTCCACGAGCCGCCTGCTTGGGATTGATAGTCAATCTTGAGGCAACCTGTGATAATTGGATAGTACTGTTTAACCCAATAGCCGTCGGCCGCAGCGTAGCTAGCGCTGGACGCATTGGAAACAGGCAACGGGAAAACGGTCCCACCAACGCTGGCTGCGGTAATCCCGTTCGGAGCGGTATTATAAGGAGGGCCACTCGTGCCAGCGGTGACGACGGATGTATCCCAAGCTAGCCTCGCCAAATCGACGGGCGTGGGTGTGGACCCCGAGCCATTGGCAGAAAGGGCCGGAAGGTTTTTGACGTCGCTGGTGTTGCAAGTTCCATCGGAGCCGTAGTCCGAGAGAAGAATCCGCAAACTAACTTGGCTGTAATACCTTTCCGAGAGCTTGGCGGGATTCGAGGTGTTCTCACCCGGCACCGGCCGACGGATCAGGTCGATCGTCTGGCCGCCAATGTTGGGAGTGGCAATCGAGAGATTGAGCGGCTTCACGCCCGTTTCCTTGACGCCAATATTTCCGTTGTATGTGCCACTGGCCACCGCGGCAAAAGCAGAATTGTAAGGGCCTATACTGACCACGGAGTTAGAGGTGCCCGTCACGCTTTGCGAGGGAGATTGGCTCAGCAAGTTCGCATAACTGGTCGAGCCCGGGTTGGTTGTGATTTGTAGAGGCCCGTTGATGCTGGAACTCGTTGCTACCCCATTCTCGAGGTTCGAAGTAATGATTTCGCCAGCCGCTGTCACTCTACTGGAAATCGTCAGCGTGCTGGGCGAAAATTCTGCCAGCCAGAGGTTGCCGTTGGTGTGCACGCGGCCACCGAAGTTAAACGGGGGTTCGGCGAAAAAGTCGAGGTCCCCTTGTGAAAAAATCCCGAACTGGAAAAGGGGGATGGCCACGGTCTGAACCTTGCGCTGGAGCTTGGTCTCTGAGCCGAAGGCCGTCTTGGCGGTCACGGCCATGTTGTATTTAGTCGAAAGTGCCACGAGGCCGGCATACGGCCCAGTAGTAAGCGTGCTGAAACCGGACGCCGGGTTTCCCTGTGCATTGGGCGTGAAGCTGATCACGTAACCTGAGCCGTTCGATCCGCCCGGAGCTACGTATTGAATGCCGGGAACGTTGGAGGGTGGCGTCTGCGTGAGCGCATTGATATCGCTGGCGGTCAGTGCGTATTTGGCGTTGAACGCATTTTCCAGGCTGGCTGTCAACGACTCCAGACCGGCTTCCGCACCATAGAAGGCCCGTTGCCGGTCAGCGTTGTTGCCGCCCAGTTTCTGGTCGCCCATCAGCAGCCACGCCAGTCCAGCAATCATTATGGAGATCAGCAACAGCACGATAAGTGCGATGGCCAGCGCAATTCCCTTTTCCTGACGGTTCCTCACGTGCGTTCTCCTTTTAGGGGAACAATCCAAATCATGCTTAGCGAAACTCATTGAAGAAGTTCAGACTGCGAATGCTCACGGCTGTCACCAGATTGTTGCGAAAATAAACCCCGTTCTGACTGAACGGGTTCTCAGACCGGGCGTACAGCGACACGTACACGTCGCGGAGGTACGGCAGCTGAGCAACGGTTGGACTGGTGATATTCGTGGTCACAGACGGGGGCGTTGTGCCAGGGACGACAGCCTCATACAAAAGATTGAAATTCTCGACGACATCGCCGACGGCCTGTGGCGGATTCATGTTCACTTGGCGCATCAACTGCGGCCTCAAGGGATCCGCGTTGCTGATGTAATAGCTGATCATCCAGATGCGCGTTGCTGTAATCGTGGCGCTTGTGTACGGCTGAAGTTGCGTGATAGTGCCCTGGGTCTTGCCCGAAGCATTCAGATTGAACGCATCACCAGCGCTGAACGTGATTGAATTGCTGGCGACGTTCGAGACCGTCAGCAAGGCTGTGGCGGAGTTACTCTGCAACATAATGAGGTCGCCAGCGCGAAGGGCGGTATTGCCGATCCCAATGATGATGCAAGAGGGATCGAAGGTTACGGTCGTGGTGCTGCCAGTTGTCGCAATGCTCCCAGCCGGAAACGGGTTGGGATTGCTGGCCGCGCACCCCGGGGTACCTGTAGCGCCGGGATTGAGGTAGATTGGAAATTCGTTAAGCCAGTGGCCGTTTGTATCGACTAGTGTCGTGTCAGCGTAGATGACGCTGATGAGGTCCGAAGCGGAACCACTTACGGTCGCTCCTCGGGTCACTGGATCTGGGGTAAGAACGGGCAACCCCAACTGGTAGCCCGGCGAGATCGCAGGGAGCACTGTCCAAGAGGTTGGGAACGTCGGTGGAGTTGATCCCGGCGGAAGTGGACGGTTGAGGGCGGAAACAGGAGTGCCGCCGCCGGAATTCGGAATGGTGATCCCGCCCTGCGGGATTCCTTCTCCAGCCTGGACAAGATCCCGCACCACATAGTTCATCCCCGCGCGCAGGTTTTCTTGCGTATCCGCCAACAGCGTGACGCCTTCGGTGGTATGAATCGCGCTGGTGAGGGCCGAATACACTGCGGCAGCTATGATCATCATGGCCGCGGTGGCCACGAGCACTTCGATCAACGTGAATCCGGCTTGGCGCTTCATTTGGCCTCCGTCGGGACTTCCTACGAGAAATTCGACATGTTCGTCGTCAAGGTATACTGGCGCCCTGTCCATCGTCCGCTTGAGTAGGTGACAACCACCTGAATCTGGACCAAGTTGGCGTTGATAGGCGTAATGGTGATCGTGCGTGTGAAATTCGATAGTGGCACGCGAACGGCATCGCTAAATTTTCCGTCGGGACCTGGCAGGAGGATCGCGTCAGGTAGACCGACGCAATTGTCGTCCGCTGTGCGTGCCGCTACTTACGTTGCAAATGGAGGCCCAGGTTGCCTCGCCCATATCCCGGGCGGTGAATATGGATTCAACCGCCTCGCTCGCTTTTTGCTGCGCAATGTAGTCATACTTGGACATGTCCATGTATGATAAGCCGTCCGCAAGCGTGGCTGCCAGACCCAATACGCCAACCGATAACACCACCGTGGCAATCATCATCTCGATGAGCGTGAATCCCGCTTGAGAACGCTGCCGCATCCGCACCCTCTTCTGTTCTCTCATTTGGACCATCCAGACCGGCTGTAATAATAGCGACGCACCCTCCCCGTGTTGCCCAACACAGTCACTGCACCCGCCGTGGAGTTGCCGTTGGGCGAACCGAGAAAGACTGTGCCATTGATGGGGTTGCCGCTGCCATCGGTGAACGTCCCGTCACTCTGGAACTGCATCCCTGTTGTCGGGCCCCCCGCGATTCCGCCGAATTCGACCCCACCTGTCGAGGGAATGCCGAAGCTATCGGGAGTGTCTGTCTCACCCGAAAGGGTCCTGAACTGGGCACCGCTTTCAAGGGGTACTGTCAAGAAAGGTGTTGAAGCGATGGTGTTCGCCGGTTCCACAATTTGGAACAATTGTATTGTGTTGCTTCCCACAAACTGAACAACAACGCTGCGACGCTCAGAAATCGCCAGCTCTCGCGCCTGCCGTAATGTGCTTTTGACTTGGTCCGTGGCTGCCCTGGAGCGAAACAGTTGCATTGAGGGCTGCAATTGGAAGATCGAGATTGCCATGAGGGTCATACTCATGAGGATCACCACGAGTGTCTCGATCAGCGTGAAACCTCGGTTCCGTTTATCGGAAGGGGTCATGTTCACTTTCCTTCCCCGAACTTCCATGTTCAAACCACTCTATTCCAGGGCGCCTTCAGCCAATCTTGCGGCCCTGTCCTACTGGGCAGTTGAAAGGCCAGTGCGCCAGAGTTACAAGTAATTGCAAATACAGTACTTATTTTCATAGAGCGCCCGTATTGACGAATCGCTAGTTCTGGTTGGTGTAGATTTGTTGCAAACTGAATCAGCAACATCCACCCATTCACCTATGCAACAAGTATTGCGTCCTTCATAGCGGCACTCAATGGCACTATGGTTCTGCATTACGTGCCGAGAGTACTAGAACTTTTTAATGCCTGTGGATGTGGAACAAGAAACAATAGAACTAATCGGGAGTTATATGCCCATGCCCCTGGTAATGGTTGTTGCTGTAGGCAAAAATTTCCAAGACTTTGGTGTTGCTCACCAGCGATTTGAATACCTCGACCCAATTTTTCAAGTCGCCGGTGCGGTCGATGACAGTCCTGTCCCACGTCGTTGTCTGCTCCTCAATCCCTTTGCGGTCTCCCAGGCAGCGCACATAAGCGAAGTCCGCTGTAATCAGGTCAAACTTCTCCTTCATTTCCCAGGGTCGGGGCATAAACGACGTATCTGTCAATGCCAAGGCGACGTTGTATTCTCGGAATCTGGCATCAAGCCAGGTTTTGTTTCGAATCTCGACTACGAATTTGTGGTCGGCAGGAAGCCTCTTCAGGAAGGGTGTGAGCACACCGAGAAAACTATCTTGTTTCGGAAACCTCCAGCGGTCGAAGAACGGGAACTGAAAAACCATAGGACCAAGTTTTGGACCGAGAATGTCCATTGTTTTCACGAACTCCTCGAATTCAGAATCGCAGTCCACTAGCACTTTTTCATGCGTAATTGCCTGCGGAATTTTGACAGAGAAGATGAAGTCTCGGGAGTTCGGGTCGCCCAATTGTTGACCGTGCGAGCAGAAGGGCAGCCGTAGAAGGTCGAGTCCATTTCAACCGTGGCAAATTGCGTGG
>QHZC01000408.1:9404-16536 GCA_003224515.1 Acidobacteriota bacterium | reverse complement strand
TCTTTCCGCTGATCCCCATGCTCCTCTGCTTTCTTTGCTGCCGGCAAACAGACAAGAGAGAAAGTTCACCGGACCGGACCCATGGTTAGCGGTCTTGAGGGAGAAGTGAGCCTAGATCGCGAAGAAATTCTGCGTCGCTTTGAAGTTTGGCTGGACTCCGTGTTGGCTGCCGAGGAGCCCCCGCAAGGGCTTTCTGCCGAACTGCTGTCCTCTCTGGCGGCGGAACCGAAACCGATCAGCAATGGCCGGTGCGACCTCTATTCGATGTGGGCGGCGATGACCGCTCTGACCCAGGAAGTGAGATTGCAGGGGCGAAGCTTCAAGCAACTCAGCGAGTCCGTCGCTCCAATCACGATTCTGGCGCCGCAGCTTCCCGAAATGCACCGCGAGGCTCAAGAACGTGCTCGCCGGGAAGTGCTGGATGTATTTCTCGATCTGCGCGACCGCTTGGCCCGGGGCCTCGATCAGGTCCGCGCGAGCCAGAAGAAGATGGACGATTCCCTGCTGTCTAGTTGGACGGTTCGACTCCTGGCGCGCCATCTCATTTTCCGCCAAGCCTTCGAGAGTGTAACGGCGCTCGAGGAGGGCTACCAGATGAGCATGGAACGCCTAAAAGACGCCCTGGCGCAATTTGATGTCAGGGAGATTGCATGCGAGGGCCAGCCCTTCGATCCGAAGTCGATGCACGCCGTAGATGTAGAAGAGACCGATCAAGAAGCCGAAGGAACGGTGCTCGAAGTGTACCGAACGGGCTATGAGTGGAAGGGAGAAGTTCATCGCCCGGCACAAGTGAAGGTAGCGCGCAGACCCACAGCAATCCCTGCAGAAGGAGATGAAAACGATGAGTGATATGGTCGTAGGTATTGATCTCGGAACCACCAACTCGGAGATCGCAGCTTTCCTGAATGGCAAGGTGGAGGTTCTCGGCCCTGAAGCCGACAGTATGCTGCCATCTTGCGTGGGCCTCTCCCCTGCCGGCGCCCTGCTGGTAGGCCGGGAGGCGCGCCATCAGCAGACCGAGGCGGTGAAGCTCGGAGACAAGGAGTTCACGCCCCAGGAGATCTCCTCCCTGATTCTTCGCCAACTGGTGGAATGGGCTCAACGCGATATGAATCAACCGATCGCAAAGGCGGTCATTACCGTGCCGGCCTATTTTTCTGACGCCCAGCGCAACGCTACGCGTGAGGCCGGAGAGCTGGCAGGTTTGGAGGTCGTGCGCATCCTCAATGAACCGACGGCCGCCAGTCTCGCCTACGGTTTCGGCGATGCCGCGCATCACACCGCCTTGGTTTACGACCTTGGCGGCGGAACGTTTGACGTATCAATAGTAAGCGTCGAGGGCGACGTCACCGAAGTCCTCGCCAGCCACGGAAACAACCAACTCGGAGGGGACGATTTTGACAATCTTTTGCTCGGGCGCTTGGAACGGGAATTCCAAAGCCAGTATGGGATTGACCTCCAGAACGGCTACCCGGTCGCGCGTGCCCGGTTATGGTGGGCTGCCGAGGAAGCCAAGAAGAAGCTGAGTTTCGAGCCCTACGTCCGCGTGCGGGAAGAAGCGCTGGTGACCGAGAACGGGAAACCCCTCCACCTTGACGTTGAACTTTCCCGTTCTGAGTACGAAGAGATGGTACGGCCGCTGATCGAGTCCACCCTCGACAGTGTCTCCAAAGCGCTCAGCGATGCGCACAAAAGCCCCAGTGACATCGACGCCATCTTGCTGGTCGGCGGCTCGACCCGAACACCACTGATCTACCGCAGATTGCACGAACTGACGGGGCTCGAGCCCCGTCAGGATGTACATCCTGATTTGTGCGTGGCCCTTGGTGCGGGAGTCCTCGCTTCTAGGCTGGCCGGCCACGGGGTGGAGCGGGTGCTGGTGGATGTCTCTCCCTTTTCCTTTGGCCCGTCTTACCTGGGAGAGCGCGGGGGCTTCCCCTATCCGCATTGTTATCACCCAATCATTTATCGCAACACCCCGCTGCCCGTCACTCGCACCGAGAGCTACGCAACCGCTCACCCACATCAAACCTCCGTGCAAATTGAGATCTATCAGGGCGAGGACGACGATGCGCTCAAAAATCTCCTGGTGGGCGATTTCCGCGTCGAGGGTTTGCGACCAACGCGAGAACCGAACGAGGTGCTCTGCCGCATGAGTCTCGACCTGGACGGCATCCTGCACGTCACGGCCATCGAAAAGGAGACCGGCAAGTCCAAACACATCTCGATCGCTCGGGCGCTGCGGGAGAAGAGCCCTTCAGAGATCGCAGCTGCTCGAGAGCGTCTTAAAGAGCTTTACTCCTCTCGCGCCGAAGAAGGCGCGGAGATTGCTGAAAATGAGTTCAGCTTGGAGGACGCAGATGCAGTGAGCGAACCCGAGGACAAAGCCGCTGCCGATCTGCCGCACGCCCTTGAGATTGTGAAGGAAGCGCATGATCTCGTCGAGCAATCGCAACTCTTGCTGGGCACGCTGCATTCAGAGGACCAAGAAGAAGCGATCGAACTACGCGAAAGAATCCATGCGGCGATAAGGTCGAACGACGCCGGGGCACTGAAAAAGGCAAGCGCGGAGCTGCGCGAGCTGCTGTTCTTTGTGGAGGGGCATTGATCGGAAACGATGAACCTCCCAATTGCCCCGTCTGCCAAGCGCGCTTCCGGGGCTCTGCGATCTGCTCGCGATGCGGGGCCGACCTTGCCTCGCTGCTGTTGCTGATCGACCGCGCCTATGGGCTTCGACGATAAGCCCGGAAGGCGATCGAAACAGGCGATGTCGGGCGAGCCCAAGAGCTGGCGGAAGAAGCTGAGACCGTCTGCTCGACTCAAAAGGGACGGGAGTTGTGGCTCCTCAGTTCGTGGCTGCTGTCTAGCTACGAAGTGAATTGAATCTCGTTCTTCTGCAGTTTCACTACTTCTATCTCCTGCCGCTCACACCCCAATTTGGCCGAGCACGTCAATGGACAGTAGCTGGTGCGGCAGCCATTTCTTTCGCGCCCCTACATCATCCTGCAGTCTATCGAAGACTCTCCAGGTAGTGAAGATCCTCCAAGCCTTTCGAGACTGAACCGATCTGCGACTACTCTTGCTACTACTCCAGGTCGATTTGACCTCCTTCGAAACTGCATAAACGGAGGCAATTCTTTCAAATGGAAAAACGCAGGATTATTCACTTGAATGAAGCTAACTCAACCGGGCCTGTAACCGCACGATTGGCGAACGAATGCCCGTCATGGCCAAAACTCCGCTGAATATGGCATTCCTCACCTAAGCAGCGGACTCGTTCTTCTCTGCTGTCAACCTCTCGAAAGTCAGAACTGGGGCCGTGACCATGTGGCGGAGCGTATCCAGAAACATCGGAATTCTTCCGCCGATTGAACCGGAATACCATTTCGTCCAAGCAGGCTTGGAGATGCTTGGCGCTGATATTATGCCAAGTGCCCATAATGCCGCGCTTGAGAAGCGAGAACGCGGATTCAGCGGTAGGTCTTAGCTTTGACATCGGCGGCATGAATCAAGTAAAGATGTCCGCCATGCTGCCGGATGCCGATAATAACGTCCTTTTTGCGGTGAGGCGTTCCCTTCTGAAACTTACCGCCGACATAGGTTTCGTCGACCTCTACTGTGCCGTCCAGCATTGTCTGTGCTTCCTTCATGGCAGCGCGGATGCGATGGCAAAGATACCAAGCCGTCTTATAGCCGCCGATACCGAGCGCGCGTTGAATCTGGCAAACCGACATTCCTTTCTAGGCTTGGCAGAGCAGGAATACAGCAGCGAACCACTTCTCAAGAGGCAAACCGACCCCGCGTTGGGGAGATCCTTCGGTGAGTTAGCAAAGCGGGCTACCAGCGGGGCAAAACGGCTCACTATGCCCTGGTGGCTGTGGTCTCCAGGACTGACGGATCGGGAGCGTTTTCACGGACTCTTGACACCCCTAAACATGCGACATACAATGTACGTACATTGCAGATGTGAGGTAGCTATGACCATTGCACATTCCAGGAGAATCAGAACAAGGCGCATTAATCTCCGTGCCACCGACCGTCAAGAAAAGCTCATTCGTACGGGTGCAGAGACGACTGGCCTTAGCGTGACAGACTTCATCCTGAATAGCGCCTGTTTGCAGGCAGAACACCTTCTTGCCGACAAACGCGAATTCATCGCTTCTCCTAGACAATGGAGCGTGTTTGTCGAAGCCCTCGACAGACCGGCTCAGATAAAACCCGAGTTAGCTCGCCTTTTTTCCGGAACCGGCGTTCCTGAGTCTCGGAAGTGACGAACGGTTCTTCGAAGCAGAATACAGAACCTTTTTCGGTCATTGAAAAGCTGACGAAGAGTCACGACCTTCCCTTATTTGACTGCGGAAAATCATCTCTCAATGATTGGCTCCACCGTTTCGCCCTTTCAAACCAGCAAAATGATTCGGCTCGCACCTACGTCCTTTGTCGCGCTGGCAAGGTTGTAGGCTATTATTCTCTCTCCGCCGGTGCAGTCCGCAGAGAAGAGTCACCGGCTCGCATCGCGAAAGGACTCAGAAAGCATCCTATTGGCGTTATTTTACTTGCGCGTCTTGCGGTTGACTGCACTGAACACGGAACAGGGCATGGCAGAACCATGCTGGTGGACGCCTTGTCGCGAGCCATGACCGCAGCCGACGCCATCGGAGCTAGGGCGATGTTGGTTCATGCTATCGATGAAGACGCTGTGGCCTTCTACAAAAAATTCGGATTTGAGCCCTCACCGCTTGATCCCAAACAACTCATGCTGCTTATGAAAGACCTCCGCGTCACCCTGCAATCCCTTGGCTTGGGCTAACCAACACTAATCAGCCACCTGATGGTAGGCTTGAGCCCAGGGCGTAGGACAAAGAACAGTTGACAATGAAGCCCGTCTCAGTAAACGCCAGACTCCCCCCGAGAAATAACATGGCAGGGAAGAAGCGTGACCACTGCGATCTACAAGCGACCAGGCGAAGGCCGCGTTGCATTACGCAAGCTTAATCTGCAACATACTGCTTATCTCGTTTCGACCATGATTAGTTTTGGGAATTTGCTGGGCCGCGAACTTCCTAAAACCCTTATCTCGCTGTTCCATTCAATCGTCTGGAGCAAACATTCCTGCACCGCATGGCACGTTTGCAGCATCAAATAAAAATCGCCGACGGGTTGGCAAGACCGCTTGCTCATTCATGTTCCAGGGGTGAATTGGAAGCGGAGAAACAATACCGTCTCCGTTGGCTCGTTCCCGTGTTCCTCAATTCAAAGGAGGAAATCGGATGGAAAGTTCAGCCGCAAAACAGCAACCTAGGGCAGGAGGTCACATGATCACTGCCGAACAAACGTATCTGCGCACCGAACTGGAACAACGCCGCGAGCGCCTTCACGCGGCGGTGCATTCGCCCGCGGCGGATGCTTCTCTTTCGCAACTGCTTACGGCTGTGGATGCGGCCCTGAGCCGTATCGATCAAGGAACATTCGGGCTTTGCGAGACGTGCCATGACTCCGTTGAACCGGAACGGTTGCTGGCCGATCCGTTGGTGCGGTTCTGCCTCGACCATCTTACGAGTGCTGAACAGCGTGCCTTGGAGAGTGATCTCTCACTTGCCGCACGCATCCAGCGCGCTCTCCTTCCGAAACCCGGCCTGGCACCAGCGGGGTGGGACGTGCGCTTCCACTATCAACCCGCCAACATGGTGAGCGGCGACTACTGCGACCTTCTTGAAACAGACGGCGGCCTGCTGTTTATGCTGGGGGATGTCTCCGGCAAGGGTGTGGCTGCGTCGATGCTCATGAGTCACCTCCATGCAACGTTTCGCAGCCTCGCCGAAGCTGGTCTCCCGCTCGATCGGATGGTGGAAGACGCCAACCGCATTTTCTGCGAAAGCACTCTTGCCGGACAATTTGCGACTCTCGTCGTAGGACGGGCGGCACGCGATGGTTCGGTGGAGTTTGTCAGCGCGGGCCATCTCCCTCTTCTTCACATCCACGTTGACGGAGCAACGCCGAAGGATTCCACAGGAGTGCCGCTGGGAATGTTCTGTAACACGCGCTTCCCTGTCCAACGACTCACACTGGCTCATGGTGACACCGTTTTTCTGTATACCGACGGGTTGACGGAAGCACGGAATCGCGCTGGCCAAGAGTACGGTCTCCACCGAATTCGCGCACTGGCCGCGCGGCACATCGGGATAGCGCCTGATGGGCTGATCTCCGAATGTCTCGGGGACTTGGTGAACTTTGGGGAAGGTTTGAAGCAAACGGACGATTTGACGCTTCTGGTAGTGCGCCGTGCAGAGTAAGCCGGGGTTGCCTTTTTGATCGGGAAAAACCGCAACATAGCACACTCGTCTCGCCTGTTCGCGACGCGGTGAAACGATTTTCGTCGGGAGCACTCTGGACGGTCTGCCGTCGGCCCCTGCACGGCCCGAAATTCCTCCAGCTCACTCTTCGAACACCACCAGCTCGCTATTCCGTCCGTAGCGGTAGCAGCGCGATCCGGCCGAGCACAGCTCCTCGCCGTCGCCGGCTCAGATGCCCTTCCCTAGGAACAGCCAGTAGTACCGCGCATGTTTCACCAGCCGTCCTCGCGTCTTCCCCAGCCGTTGCTGCAGACTCGTCAGCGACCAGTTCTCGACCGGGACACATGGCAACATTCGAACCGCGCGGGGAAGAAGGCAGTAAAGGTTGAGAGTGAAGCGACTACGGTTTACTGGGAAATATTCCGGTGGGGTACGTGACTGGTACATTTTTCCATCGCTCTTTTTTCTCCACAGAGAGCACGGGCCCTAGGGTACAGAGTTTATCGGCAGCTCCCCATCCATGCGGTAGTTAGCGAAGCGTCCGAGGCGGTTTTGGGAGCCATTTGTGCCGCCTAGCTAGTTTCCATGAATTAGGGATTCGGCCAATCGCATGCTTCGGTGTGTGGTTGCGTCTCGTTTCTTCCAAGCCCGTGCGCTGCTTAGTTTTTGAGCAGGGAGCGGACGCGGGCTTCGTCCGACAGCGGGAGCCAATCGTCGGGCTTTAGGCAGGTATAGGCGTCAACCTGGTAGCCTCCCAGGGAAGCCTTGGGGTCGCCGGAAACCTGATCCTTCTTCAGGAAAAAAATCCCCTGCTGCTGCTTCTGGAACTTGGGAGAGTT
>QHZC01000408.1:7144-9252 GCA_003224515.1 Acidobacteriota bacterium | reverse complement strand
CAACCAAATCAGACGACGCAATGCGGTTTTGGAGATCTTGATCGCTGATTTGCTTTTGCATCTGGCCGAGGGCGGCTTCGCCCGTACGAACTCCCTCGGCAGGAGCCGCCCCGCCCGGGTTGAACTCATGTCCCAGTTCCTTGACGGCCACACCGGAACCAAAGATCCAGCCTTCCGTGTAGAACGTTGCTTGAGCGCCTGATTGGAAAGCGGATGGATCTTTCACCTCGACGGTGACCTTGTCGCCCTTCTTCAGCGAAACAGCCGGAGGCTTTTTCAAGACGGAGTCCACACGAACGACTATCGTCTGCGGCGATTGCGGGACGTCGACGAAGGAGACTGCCCCAAGCTCGCTAACCGTGCCAGAAAAGATGATGCTTGATTGTTTGGCGAGAGCAGCCGGGTTGTTCTGCCCCAGCTGGAACCCGGCGACGGAAGGTGCAAGCAAGGCCGTCGAGAGGATGCCGGCAAGGAAGCTTAACGAAGAATTCATGTATGCCTCTCCTTCTTCCGCGTCACGGCGGGAACACGCTTCACGGAATCACGGGAATCGATGGAAACCGTTACGGGGTTGCCTGAGCCATCCGTGAGGGTCTTGGCGCTGAAATCCACGGCGCGCTGGTAGGTTACGCCTTGCGGGAAATTGGCGCGGTCTGGTGAGTTGTTGGCGCAAAAAACCCCGCGGAACTCGTTCCCAACAGAAAGCAAATAGTCGTAATCCCCCAAATAAGGCAAGAACTGCTGCCTGGGCGTATCCGCCGGGACATTCGCGAGAATGAGGTTCTGAACGGAAGCGAACCCATCGTGCGATTGCGCTACATGGGTAACCCAACGCCCGGCAGAAAGTTGCTGGTAGAGAAGGCCGACGACGCCGTTATTGGCCACTGCCAACGCGATGTTCGTGCCATTGCTGATCGTCGTTTGGGGCAGGTCCGCCTTGGACCAGGTCAGACCGCGGTCGGTCGAGCGGCGCACATGGAGCGTATAGATGTCGCTCTTGCGTCCGTGGTCGGCCCAACCGAGGTACACCGTGGAACTGTTATTGGGATCGACGGCGATGGAAAGCGTGGAACCGATTCGTTCCTGACCCAGTGTGGGGGCATTGGACCACGGAATGGAGGTGCCCTTGACGACGATCCGGCCCGGTAGTTTATCGGACGGGTCTCTGAGCGCCTGGAAAGGATTGGGGCCGGTGCCACCGGCATCGTCGCGCACGACCACGACGTCGCTGGTGGCGGTGGTACCGTTAAATTTGCGCCAGCCGAAAAAGGCCGCGTAAACGGTATTGTCTGGAGCGACGGCCGGACGAACCGAAGGCCCATCTTGTCCCGCGGTTTTGCGGGCCTCGATGGAAAAGGATTTGTAGGTCACCCCACCATCGACCGAGACGTCCACCGTTGCAGTGTGGCCATTGGGCTGATTGAAATCGTTGACACCGATATAGATGTGGTCGCTCTTGGAAATGGCGAGGGCCCGGACGAAGGGCTGGTCCACATTGCTGCGTGTGGACTGTACGTTCATAACAGCACTGGAAGAAACGTCATTGGATTCCGACTCGTCGAGCGTGATGGATGCGGCGCAAGCCAGCGTGCCGGCGTGGAGGTCCCCACGCGGATGGTTCTCGCCGGTGGGCATGGCATGCGTGATGTCGCAGGTCATCCGCGGAACGGGAGTGATGGCGTTCAGGACCCAGCTATTGCCTCCGTCTTGGGAAACATAGACCGGGGCATTGCTACTGCTCGAAACGGGATTGGGAGTGAATGCCGAAGCCACCATGACCTGTGGGTTGGCAGTTTGGACGGCGAGAAAGGGTTCGCTGTCTTGATTGGTTTCGCCGCTGAGACTTGCGGGAATGACGTCCACAAGCTTGACCTGGGTCGGCGAAGCATAAACAGGGCTTAGAGTGCCAGCGGATTGGAGGCCATCGGCGCCGATGCCAGTTTTGGGCGGAGACTGCTTCTCAATGAGCAAGGTTCCGGCAATCAGAACAAACAGAGTAAACGCCAGCAAGCGCATCCAAAATGCGGTGAGAGCTTTCACGGCAATGGTCTCCCCCGCCACACGGCGTTGAATTTTAAGTAGCGCAGGCCAGCAGGCAGGCCGGGTTC
>QHZC01000408.1:0-7111 GCA_003224515.1 Acidobacteriota bacterium | reverse complement strand
TGGCCCATTCCGATATACCTTGCTTGGCTCATAACGGAGAGCGTAGAGGGAGGCCCACGGCTCTCATAGCCGGATTATTGGGAGCGGCGAGGCCGCGGTCAAAGGTGGGCGCAGAGAGCCGCATCTGCGGGCTTGCCCCCTTGACGGCGGCGGGGGCGAAGGAACCTCTTGTTGACGGCCCTCTTTGCGTAAGCCAGGTCTATGACACTACCCGCGAAACACCGGATAGAAATGTGCTTATGCCTGATGCGAAGGACGGCCAGGTGCGCAGCGCTAACGCTTGTGGACCGCATGCCAGTTTCCCGTGTACGCTACAGGAAAGAATCAAGAAAAGTTCGAGGGAGTTTCAAGGAGGGCAATCCATGATTATCTGCGATCTCTGCGGCGAAGCAAAAGATTGTCTGCAGAAGGAAATGGAAGGCAAGGAATACGATATCTGCTCCGAATGCTGGAACCCATTGGCAGAAAAGCTGAGGGGCAAAGGCAGAGCGAAGAATCGCGAAACCGTGTTCCTACCAGCGCCAAGAATAATCAAAGAACGGGAAGATGAAGAGCCGGAGCCGCTACCAGGAGAACCGCCTAAGATCTGGGGCGCGATGGAGAGGCCACATTAATAGACAGTGCAACGAGCCAACGTGAACCTCAATCGAGGCTAGTCAACTCATTCTGTCACCCTGTGGCCCAAACCCGCCCCGTTGTTTTATCGGCCAAACTCGAATAGTGCAACTTGACCCGCAAGATCAGGGATTGTCTTGCGCCGCGTGGCAAACTTGCCCGCTGTAACGAAAAACAGTTGTTAAACCGGCTAAGCCCGGAAAATTCGGCAAGCTCACCTCGCCGATATTGTGAATTGTTCCCGTAGCACTAGCAAACTTTCCGGTTCCGCCAGTGATCTCGACTGGGTAAGAGACCACCGCGGCCAAGCCAGGTCCCACCGGGGCAACCGTCGCATTGGCGGGGGCCACGGTGATAGTGTCTCCCGCCTCGGTCACAAAATGGTGCTGTACAGTAAAGACTGTGGTTCCATTCGCACCACCAGAAACGTTGAGAATCGTGGCGGATACTGCGCCTCTCAGGTCTCCGGTCGCCGTTCCGAGGGTAGTGGGTGGGTCGGTTACTATGAGGTTGGTCATAACCGTCCCGCCGACAGGGACACAGTGAGGCGCCGCCTGCCCCGATGCGGCCAGGACTACAGGGGCCGGAGGTGTTACTCCCTTAAACGCAATCGCCGAGAGTACAAACACTAAAGCGACCATCATGGCCAGGGTCACAACTAGTCTTCGGAGTTTCATGCGAGTCTCCTTTCCAAAATTAGTCTTTAGCCCGTGGCTCCACTTCGAGAGCGCAGATGTGTCGCCACAGCTCAACCAGAATTTCCTTTTTGGCCTTCAGGCCATGAAGACTATACACCCTTCGCTTCCAGGGTCGCTTCCTGCGAGTCCCCCAAGAAAGGTGACGGAAGATTCTCCCAGGGGTCGCTATTAGCGTAAACTACACCAACCTTTGGGCACGGGTAAACGGGTAGGCTGTACACTTTACAAAAACGCGCGGTTCCTTTATTGCGGTTGTGGAAGGCGAGGTACAGGAGGATCGCAAGCTGTTTACTTTCGGATTCATCAATTTTCCGCACGCTCTTCTCTTTGACATCAATTCTGCCTCTTTCTGCTGATGTCACAGAGCATGTCCGAATGGACGTTTAGGCCGATATTGGTCATGTTGTAAAGGTGCTCGCTCGAAACAACACAGACGATCTCACAGATCTCGCGTTCGGACTAATGGCGGGACATGTGAGAAAAAGTGTCCGGGTTAACCTTTTTATCTTTTGTCACCTCTGTCAGATAGTCCAGTGCTGCGCGCTCTGCATCGGTAAAAAGAGCGCTGGTGCGGTATTGCTCGAGCGCATCGAATTTGGCTTCATTCATCGACGCTTTGATCGTAAAAGATCGGCCAATATCCATGCATAAAAGACAGACGTTGATCCGCGCCACCTGCTCACGAATGAGCTGGACCGTCTCTGGCGGCAGCAGCTTTTTATCCAGCTTGCCGATCTTGGTATAGTCGAGGCGTAAAGTAATACGCCAGCTTCATCATCAACCCCTTGGGCTTTTCGATGGGTGGAAGAAACGTATCCATTTTCATGCTCTCCTTTTCAGGCAGCCTCACTCGCCGCCAAGATTATTTGGCGACGACGCGGCTTATGCTGCCTAGATTGGCGGCGTGAACTTTTCTTACCGGCTCTAAGGCAACAAAGGAGCGATGGGCGAAGTTCAGGGCTGAAAAAGGGCAAGAAGGGGAAGACATAAGTCCTACTTGCCTAGCTCACGCCAGAGTTGAGTGACAGGCTATGGATGCTCAAGAAGGAATATCACAGATACTAGCTCGCACCTCTGGACAACATGAAAAGTCAAAGGGCTCACCTTCTGAGGCGGGCTCTTTTCCCGCTTTTGTCTCTATACGCTGTCAACCTCAAATAGTTGCTCATTAATATGTCAATCTATATTGGTTGCTATATGAGATGTCAACCTTTTAAGATTGACATCTCCAATTTTGTGCGTATGCTTGGAGTCTGAGCATGGGTCATGGCAAATCCTGCTGTCCGCACCAAACCTTGTATCGCCCTCATCGCAGACATGGTGAGATCGCGTGAACTCTCGCGAGTTCAGCGTCCGAAGGTGCAAGAGAGGTTCCAAGATCTCGTCCGCTACCTCAACAAGACCTATTCCCGAAACATCCTGTCCAGATTCGTCATAACCTTGGGCGACGAGTTTCAAGGTCTGCTGTCGTCGGCAACTCCGATTCCCGATATGATGTGGGATATCGAGCATCGCTTTCCGGATCGCAACCTAAGGGTGGGCATGGGGTTTGGCGCTCTGCATACTCCGGTTCAAAAAGTAGCAATAAGCGTCGACGGACCGGCCCTTCATTTTGCACGCGCGGCAATTCAGAACGCCCATGAGAAACGCCGGTACGGCGGTGTATTTCTTGGTTTCGGTCAGCTGGATCTAGTTCTGAACGGCATCGCCCGTATCCTTTGGTTTCACCGCTCAAGATTTACCAAAGCCCAGCTCAGAATTGCTGAACTCTTGCGCCAAGGCCAGTCCCAGTCCGGCGCAGCGGAAGAACTAAGCATAACCAGGCAGGCCATCTCGAAGCATGTGGTTTCGATGGGGTGGTGGCCTTATACCGAAGCAGAACAAGCTTGGCGTATCCTTCTTGAAAGATATATAAACACGATGATCGAGAAACAAAATGCCTCACATCAGCGTCAGCGATGAATTCCTGCTCTGGTCACAAGTCTGTGCTCTATGGTCTATCGCTTCCTACGCCATAGCTTCTGATCCGCTGCCCGAAGATCGCGACAATGCCACTTTCTCCTGGCGCACTTGGAAAAAAACTCTGCCAATAAGAATTATCGGAACTGCGCTTTTCAGCTATTGGATGACCCATTCGATTGTTACGAGTGGCTGGCTGACAACTATAACGGCGATACACCCCTGGATACGTTTTCGAAGTCCTTCGAAATGGACGGCCGAGCTCGAGCTACTGATCCTGATTTCGAACGCCCTTTTCGTACTTGCCTTCCTGAGGCATTTTCACCTGNTTTTCACCTGCATCAGCAAATTTACGCCCCAACTTCTATCAGCAAAGAACAACTTTCCGCGATCTCCATCGTGGGAGCGATGCTGCTGCTCGTTATCCGCGGAGGAACGTATATTGTCAGAGGGTGTCTCCGCAAGACTGGAACCCTGCCTCGTATCACAGCGAAGCACGCAGTCGAACCGGAAACGCCGAATCCCCAAGACCAAGCCAAGTCACCGGCAGCACGATCGCAAGCTTTTCCTTCCGCGTCGCCTGAGATGGAAAAGGATCTGTTTGATGTGACCGAGATTAATCGTGGCCGCCTGATCGGCAACCTGGAACGATTGATTCTCACGATCGTTGTGGCTGCAGGCAGCTACGCCGCACTGGGCTTTCTTGTGGCCGCCAAAGGCCTTATTCGCTCAGAGGACTTGCAGGATCGCGACTTTGCGGAATATTTCCTTGTTGGAACCCTGTCGAGTGTGCTCGTCGCTCTCTGCTCCGGTGTCCTTATTAGGTTTACGCTAATGTCTTTGTGGCCCGAGCTCTTATCCCTTCAGATGCAGTAATCGTCTCCCCGTCTTGTCCAGGCCCGGAGATTTCCAAACTCGATAGTCGAATCGCAAATATCAGAAAGGATGAAACACACAAGTTCACCAGCGGGTACGTCAAAAACCACGCCGTAATCGTGCTGGGAGACTTGCACAGTAAGAGAATGTCAGCGTCAGCGGCAGGAACAGCGGAGCAGCCGGGAACGAAAGTTAAGCAGAAGTCCGGGGTGAACCGTGTCATCCCTCGCCAAGGCCGGGGAGAACTAGGCTGGAATACAAACAAATCTGGGCTGGCGGTGTTATTGACTACCAGTCGGAAGGGTACAGCAGCCAGCAGTGCCCCGCTTGTGACTACACTGCACCGCTAAACCGCAAGACCCAAGAAGCATTTGCGTGTGTCTCGCCAACTTGCGGCTTCTGGAGCGAATGCCGAGCACAGAATCAACTCAAGAGGTTTCTAAGCAGACCTCATGCTCCTTCGGCGCACCACGCAGTAGGAAATAGGGCCGTCCCGCCGAGACGTCGCAATGAATACAAAGGACTTGCTATTTTCAGAGCAGCCATAAGGGCCAAGCCCTTCTGGCGTCGAGATATCGTGCGTTAGTTAATAGCCTGCCGAGTGGTCGGTCATGGGACTTCAGAACAAAGCAGGAACCATCGAAGAGGCGGCACCAGTGTGCCCAACCTTAGTAGGGAATCCCGCTCGTTAACTAGGGGGAGAATCTCAAAATTTTGCGTTTGACATGTGCGCAATTGCGGCTTAAATAGTGCGAGGAGGGAGAAGCTTACTCGATGGGACCTTGATGGCGAGGAATGCCACCATTTCACAGTACTGAGCATGGCGTGCAGGAGTTAACTCAATTCGTCGTGAAAGGCGATCAGTCGCTGCAGCTCCGGGCTTTAGACTTAGTTTCGTTAGGTCCAAATCTCCTCTCTGCATCTCAACTGCGTCGTTCAGGCTCGATTCCGCTTCGGGGAGGAAATCTTGAAAGCCCGCATACTACATTTAACCGATTTATGGGCAGCACGATGCGCTGTGTCTCTCTTCCGGCTTGCCGCCGTTCTGGCCGCCACGCTTTCCCTTGGTTGGTGCCTCGCTCCTACCGCTGGGGGTACCGGCCCCTCTGATTCTTTGTCTTCCCAGGACGCCAAGGTCGGCGCGCCCGAATCGGCGAATGTCGCGATACCAGGGCCGTTGCGCTCCTTTTTGCGCATGGCGGGGATCAGTCAGAAGGTCTCGCCTGAAGAGGTTATTCCTTTGCTGGCCCGCAACGTATTTCTATTGGGCTATCAGGGGCAGGGGCCCAAAGGTCGGCCGACGGAATTTCTTATTCTCTTGAACCGCTATGTGCAGCAGGCGCGAGAATTGGCGGCGCTGGCAGGGCCCGATGGTGTCATTCATGTTGCTACTTGCGATGGAGCGAAACCTCTGCTGAAAATCCTGGGTTATCGAAAGCGGGCTGACTGCGGGCAGGGTAACACATCGTTGGAGACCGCCGATCCGCAAAGAGCGTTTCTCACCATAGACTCGGGATTCCCCCTGCCGGACCTTGAAAAGAGTCTCCAGGAGGGCCGGGCATTCACGTATTCCTTCACGACGTCGCATGTACCGGCGTCCCCCGTGGAGATCGACTGGACCAAGAAAGAAAAAAAGATTGACGTACTGGACATGCTATTGGGCGATCCCGAGCTGGCCCGCTTTTACTGGGCGTTGACGCGGATGGATGCCGAAACCCTATCTGCCTTGCGGCAATCCCACGTGCTAAAAAGAATGGTTCCGCAAGCCGCGACCCTGGATTTCTACGGCAGCCACATGTGCGTTCGATCTGGGCGAGTGGTTGTGCCTGGAGGGTCAGCTGCGGCCCCCGCTTGGAATGAACTGGTCGGAGCAAGTCCTGACTCTCCGGGAGAATTCATCCCTAAATTGTTCGCGAAGGACAGCGGCTTGCTTGCGGCGTATTTTGACGACCTGTCGAGTGTGCCTCCGTCACAGCAGACTCATTTCACTGAACCTGCCCGGCTGCGGCGTTTTTATGAGATGTTCCGCGGAAAAGATTTTTCCGATGCCGGAGCGGGCGTGTTTCGGCGGGACACCGGTCTGTTTCTACTGGTGAGCCGCCTTCGGTGGGAGCGGAACGGCGATCCTTACGTTCCTGGAAATCTCGAGGTGTGGAAGAAAATCTTCCAACAAAGGACGGGTTTCAAAATTATCCGCGACTCGGGCCGCCGGGCCGCACATTGGGACCACCCAGGTCAATTGCTGGAAGCCCTGTCCGCGATTTCTCAAGTGCCCACCGACACAGGACCTTTGCAAAGCTATCTGATGCTTAGTGAAATCGACGGCAGGCGCTCCCCGGAACATCGCCTTAATCCCGAAACGGTGGCCTTGCTGGCAGGCAAGTTTTCTGAGTTCAGCGACCAATATTTGGTCTTTTCAGAATTTCCAGATTTGGACGATGCTTCCATCGCTGCCTTCCTCTACGGGGCAACGCCTTCGGAACCTTTCAGGCCAGCGTCGGACTCTGGCAGATACTGGCGCGTCAGGGCGAAATCCCTGGCGGCGCTTTGAACGACTCGTGGCAAAAGGTGATTAGGCCCTTTGGCAAGATTGGCTCTTCAACGCAGCTTTTCGACGCAGGCTGCACCGCCCTGAAGGAGCTGCTGCTCGCCGCAGCCGGCAAACCGGATCCTCCTCAAGACCTGATCATCAATTTGCTTGCGGGTCCCCACCAGTCGGCTCCGGAAGCCCAGCGCATGCATGTACTGATCGCCAACAGAATCCGATCCGTTTTGGATGAGCAGCGTTTGGTTTCTCTCGACACCCTCATGGCCCTGGGTGACGGCCTGCGCGAAGTTACGCAAGGAAACTTCTCCGGCAATACCTTGCTTCCTTTGGCTGGGGAACTCAGGGAATTCCAGATGCCCCAGCCAATTTTCCGGAATAGCGAGAGAGATCAGTGGGCGGCGGGAATTTACAATAA
>QHZC01000407.1 GCA_003224515.1 Acidobacteriota bacterium | reverse complement strand
GGTAAAGCCATTCCGAAAGTAGATGGGCGTGCGTTCGTGACCGGGCGCCATCAGTACACACCGGATCTTCGGCCGGCTGGGATGCTTCACGGCAAAGTGTTGCGCGCGCCGTCGTTTGGCGCGACGCTCACGGTTTACGATGACAGCGCAGCGAAGGCCATGCCCGGCGTTTTCGTCGTGCGTGATGGAGAGTTTGTGGGCGCAGCGGCGCCGAGCGCCGATGAGGCGCAAAAAGCTCTCGATGCGATTCACGCTCAATGGAAAGAAGTGCCGCAGATCTCGAACAAGGAGATCTTTTCGTATTTCAAGCAGAATGCCGCCTCGAAGCTTGACGATCGTTTCCGGAAGCAAAAAAGTTCTGTGGAAGAGGGGCTGGCAAGTGCAGCGCACCGACTCGACGCAACCTACAACGTGGCGTACATCGCGCATGCTCCGCTCGAGCCGCGCGCGGCCGTGGCTCAGTGGGCCGATGGCAAACTCACGGTGTGGACCGGAACACAGCGGCCGTTTCCACTTGCCCGAGAGCAGCGTGCGAGTGATTGTGCCGGACACGGGGTCGGCGTACGGAGGGAAGCACACCAGCGACGCAGCAATTGAGGCGGCGCGATTGGCGCGCGCGGCGGGACGTCCCGTGAAAGTGGTTTGGACACGCGAGGAAGAATTTACGTGGGCGTATTTCCGTCCGGCGGGTGTCATCGAAGTCAAAAGCGGTATCGCCAGCGACGGCACGCTAACCGCGTGGGAATTTCACAACTACCATTCCGGAGCGTCGGGGATCGAGACTCCCTACGTCGTTGCAAATCAGCGCACGGAATATCATGCCGTGCCGTTGATCCTGAGAAGCGGTTCCTATCGCGGGCTTGCGGCGACGGCGAATCACTTCGCGCGTGAAACGCACATGGATGCACTGGCGAGCGCGGCGCGGATGGACCCACTCGATTTCCGCATGAAGAATCTTTCGGATCTACGCCTGCGCGCGGTGCTGGAGGCAGCCGCGAAGTCCTTTGGCTGGCCGCGCAAGAAAACGCAAAAGGGCCAAGGGTTCGGAATTGCGTGTGGCTACGAGAAGGCTAGTTACGTGGCGACCTGCGCAGAAGTAGCGGTGGATAAAACTTCGGGCGTGGTGCTTGTCGTTCGGTTGGTGGAAGCGTTCGAATGCGGCGCCATCGTCAATCCGGATGGTTTGCGCAACCAGGTGGTTGGCGCGATGATTCAGGGGCTGGGAGGGGCGCTCTTCGAGGCCATCGAATTTGAAAATGGCCGAATAAAAAATCCGCATTTCGCAACCTATCGCGTGCCGCGCTTCCGCGATGTTCCTGAAATCGAGGGCATCTTGCTCGATCGCAAGGACATTCCCTCCGCCGGAGCGGGTGAGACGCCGATCATGGCCGTGGCCCCGGCCATCGGCAACGCCATCTTTGACGCGACCGGCATTCGCTTCAATAATCTACCAATGGTTCCAGACGGCCTTCGCTCCGCGTAAGAGCGATAAGAAACCACGCTAGATGTTCTTCGTGTGAACTCATCAACAAGGCGGGAGCGCCGATCTTTGAAGTTCAGATCGTTTTGTCTTTCGCATAGCACAGCGATTCCATGTTGCATTCGATGCATTTCGGTTTGCGCGCGTGGCACACCCGTCGTCCGTGCCAGATCAGTTGGTGGGAAAACTGGATCCACTTCTCCTGCGGAATGATCTTCATCAAATCCTGTTCGACCTTCTTCGGATCTTCATTGCGCGACAAATCCAAGCGGTTTGAGAGACGCAGCACATGCGTATCCACCACGACTCCGCTGGCGATCCCATACGCCGTGCCGAGCACGACGTTCGCGGTTTTTCGCGCGACGCCCGGCAGCGTCAGTATCTCTTCCATCTTGCGCGGCACTTGCCCGCCAAACTTTTCAAGGATCGCCTTGCTCGCGCCCATCACCGATTTCGTCTTGTTCCGGAAAAACCCTGTTGGCCGGATATCCTGTTCCAGCTCGGCGGGCGTGGCATAGGCGAACGCCTTTGGATCGGGATACTTCTTGTAAAGCGTTTCGGCGACCTGATTCACGCGCACATCCGTGCATTGCGCGGAAAGGATCGTGGAGATCAGCAGTTGAAATGCATTCTCGTGCTTCAGCTCGCACGTGGCATCCCCATACGCTTCGTCCAGTTTCGCGAGGATTGCCACCACGCGCTTGGGATCCGTCCCGGCTGCACGCGCCGTCTTGGCAGCCTTGACGGTCTTCGCGGATTTCGTCGCTCTTGATCTTGCGGGAGCAGATTTCTTCTTCGTCGATGGTTTTTCCTTCGATTTCGTGGCCATAGGAGCCAAGACTATAGCATGGAGGAAAGAGCCGCGAGCAATCTGCGGAATGCTTTCCCCCGATGGCTGCGCTGATCTTTTTCTTCCGCGGGAAGCTCCGCAAATGTTTTCTCGAGGGCCGGGAAGTAAAACACCGGATCGTAGCCAAATCCGCCCGATCCTCGCGGCGCCCCCAGGATTTCCCCGTCAACGCGATCCGTAACGATCGCCATGGCTCGTCCGCGTTCCGCCAGTGCAATCGCGCAAACGAAATAAGCAGCACGCTCGGATCCTGTCTTGTCCCGCATCTCGTCCAGCAGTTTTTCAATCCTTTGCGAATTTGTCGCCTGCAGCCCAGCGTACCTCGCGGAATGAACCCCCGGGGCACCGCCAAGAGCAGGCACGACCAGACCCGAGTCATCGGCGAAGACCAGCCCGTCCCGGTGCCGCGAGTAATGCAGCGCCTTGCCTGCAGCGTTTTCTGCGAACGTTGGAGCGTTTTCCTCGAACGCCGGAAGCGCATCGAAATCCGGCAGCAATGCCAAATCAACCACAAGGGTAGGTGCGGACGCTGTCGCAAGCGCACGATATTCAGCGAGCTTCCCCGCGTTGGATGAGGCGAGGAAAAGCTTAGCGTGCGCGCGCACTGAATTTTACGGGCAGGAGGGCGCGTTGTTCTTCCGTCAGACGGCGAATCCCCGCGGCGGCAAGCGCCAGCAAATCCTGCATCTCGCTTCCGGAAAACGCGCGTCCCTCCGCTGTGGCTTGGATTTCGACAAAACGCCCGTTGCCGGTCATGACCACATTCATATCCACTTCGGCACGCGAATCCTCTTCA
>QHZC01000406.1 GCA_003224515.1 Acidobacteriota bacterium | reverse complement strand
ATACAATATGGCTCTACGAGCCTTTCTCGTGTAGCGGCCACTCCAGACTTCCAAACATTGAAACAGCAGACTCCACTTTGCAACTAAACTCATTTGCCTGTCCTCACTTTCAGTTTGAGTGTACGCCCAAGGAAGAAAAACGATCAAAAACCCAACACGTAGCCCGGTGCACAGTAGTCGCCTGTCCCGCCTGTCTCAAACAGTTACGTTCGGAAGCGGAAAGTCGTAGAATGATGCTGGTTAGAGCGGCACCATGCAATACCGAATAGCTATCTGGGCGGGTGCAGGCTTTTTAGTTGCAGGCTTCTTCACTTTTCTTCGCAACCTTCCCATCTGCAAACGAACGAATGTGGGATTTCTGGGCTCTCGTCGGTTTAACCTGTCCCGTTGCAATAGCTGGACGGCATTACCCTATTAGCCTGTATGAGGTTCTAGCGGCGAATGCCGTTACATATGCGCTGTTCGGTCTGATCGTTGAAACACTGCGGCACAAACTGCACCACGCCAAATAATTCAAACGGACTACTACCCCGGCACGTTCCATCACAATTGAACTGGAGGCTTGTTGGCCTAATATCGCGATAACAGTTATCGAGCGCTGCGCCGCGCCTCCGTGCGCAGCCAGCGACGCGGCAAGACACAACCAAGGACTGCGCCGACTAGGGCAAGAACGGCAACTATCAGAACGAGCAAGACTCCTGCGTCGGGTACGCGGAAGCGTCCGCCGCGCCAGCGGCTTCGTGCAAATCGCGATTTCGCTCATTGAGCAGGTCGTGAGCGTAATTGACGCTTGGTTTCGGCAGTTATCCGGTTCATGGCTTGATTTCAATCGGAGTGCCGACGCGAACCAGTTTCCAGATTTCGTCCATCTCTTCGTTCGTGACCGCGATGCAGCCGTCCGTCCAGTCATGGAGAGTGTGTGTCTTCCCCAGCCACGCATACTCCTTAGGAAGCCCGTGCAGCATGACGTCACCTCCGGGGTTAACGCCTAGTGTCTTGGCAACTGCGATGTCCTTCGAGTTTGGATATGAGATGTGAAGCGCTTTGTAAAAGTGGCTGTTGGGATTTCGTGAATCGAGTACGTAGGAGCCTTCGGGAGTGCGGTGATCGCCCCGCCGCATTTTCGGCCCGACCGGGTCGCCACCAAGAGCAACCCGGTACGACTTCAGTTCCTTGCCTTGTGATAGCAGTACCAGCTTTCGTTCGTGCTTGTAAACAACGACGCGGTCTATACCGATAGCGGGCTTCTGACCAAAGAAGTCTAGCCAGCATGTAAACAGCAAGATTCCCGTTACAAGAGTCCGCATTGCAGCGAAATTTTATCTGCAACTGTGTCGATTGGTGAAGTTGATTCCTGGTTTCGTCACTTATCATGGGACACTGGAATGGACATGAAGGAACTCGTCCTCGACGGGGCAGGCTGGACGACCAAGGATGACGTGTACGACGCCTTTTTTGCGGCTGTGGGCGCACCTGAATGGCATGGGCGTGACTCCGACGCTCTGCGCGATAGCATTTCGACCGGTTCAATCAATGAGGTGGAAGTGCCGTACAGGCTAGTAGTCAAGAACTACGACAGGATTGGCCCCTCGGCAAGAGGGATGGCCGACGATTTCATTGACTTGATTCGCGAGCTTGCAGGCGAAGGCTGTCCGGTCGAGATTCGCGCGGACGTCAATGCGTGAAATTGATTCCATGACAATGTCGGCTCCCACGCCCGAGTAGACTTTGGTGGTGTGCAAACCAACCAACGCTCGGGAGAAAGGAGCCAACAATGTTAATTGCTAGGATGCGATTATCACCTGAGCTTGGAGCAAATTGCTTTTGTGGACACCGATACGGGTGAGCTACAGGACCGACTAGCGCATCGCGAGGAAGCGGAGAAGTTCTACCGTAATTTGGCGGCGCAAGGAATGAAGGTCCGCGTGGGGATGGAAGCCAGTGGACACGCGCGCTGGTTTGAACGACTGCTAGCGGAGCTGAACTTTGGAGTTGTGGATCGGTGACGCGGCGGAGATTCTTTCGACAATTGCCCGGCTTTGCAAGTCCTACACGCGATATAGGCAGTGCGACGACGCCGCGATCGCGGAGGGCTCTAGCGAGTCTGTTGGCCGCATTCTTGTCGATCATTGGAATACGCAGCCGCGGCTCGCCTATCTTGCCAGGAGGAACAGGGATTTCCGATGTTTCGTGCTGGGGCATATTGACGAAACGCTTAACCTTGAAGACGTAAATAAGATCAGGGCGAATGCAGAGAGCCGATGTCCGACCGGTTTACGTGATCTTTGCCGGGATATCAGGGAGTAAGCAGAGTAGCCTCGAATTGGTGGCGGAAATGTCTGAAGCAAAAGGCTGTCGCTGAAGAACTGCAGTTCGGTTCCTTGGCTCGAAAATCCCGAGGATAGCAAGTCTCCAATCGGCTCCATTTTGGAAAGCATAAAGATCGACTCAGGAATCGGCACTAATAACGAATTGCCGGTGCTTACCATTCAAGTCAGTCTGATGGGGAATATGCGCGACGGCAGAGTCGAATTGACATATCGGGGTGTTCACAGCTACTCGATTGAAGGCTTTGCCCCAGACGATACAACAGGCAACACTTGGATAGAAGACGCGCTGGACCTGAGAAAAACGAACCTCCTGAAACACAAGGTGACTCTCACCGGTGGCAACTGGTCAATTGAAGCCGATGATGTTGAGTACAAGTGGGAACCTCTGTAGCGGGTAATTGGCTTAACATCGCGATGTCATCAACTCCCCCCCCGGCGACCCCTCTGGGTCAATGAGCGACATCGCCTGTTCTCGCCAGCTATGCTGCGGGCGGCGTGAGCCACTTGATCGCTATCGTCCTTTGTGCGCAAAATAGAAAGGCAACGTTTCTTCCGTATCTGGGTTCTCAGAAACCAGAGTGTCTGTGCGCTTTACTCGGAGGTTCCCATGCCCAGGCGCTAGGCCCTAGCAACAGTGCTCTTCGCTTCTGCTCTCGCTCTCGACACTATGGGGTGCGGCGTGTCGAGTTCTATCCGCGTCCTTCAATCCATAACCGTAAGTCCCGCGACTGCTGACGCCAAAGATTTCCCCAACGGGCAGGTGCAATTCACGGCCACGGGGACTTTCAGCAAACCTCCGTCGCCCTCTCCGGTAACGTTTGCAGCTCCGTATTCGGGCCAGTGGTTCGTCGACCCGGCAATCGCAACCCTGGTTGGAACTGGCATGGGCACGGCCACCTTCCAGTGCGTGGCTGGAGCCCTAGGTACGACGACCGTCAGAGCCACGGCCTCCGCGGGTCCGGATCAAGGCCAAAAGGCAATGTCCATAGCCGTCAACGGCACCGCGACCCTTACCTGTCCGTAGCGATACCGGGCCTGGCGAATCTTTCGCGCAAACCGAATTACGCTTCATGACTTTCGGCGCCCGGAGCGAGATTGACAGAAGGCGATGTGGAAAAAGGTGCTCGCTTTGCGAGAAGGATGCTGGGACCATCAAATATAGTAGAAGAGCGGAGCCGTATTCTTGCATTCAATAGTCAAATTGAAGCGGCCGTTGCACTGAGTCGATAGCTGTCGCAACATCGCCATAGATGCGCTCATTGACAGGATTGTGTGTGAAATCGCCTTGCTATCCGGGGCCAGTCGAA
>QHZC01000405.1 GCA_003224515.1 Acidobacteriota bacterium | reverse complement strand
CCATCTTCCAGACCCAGATCCACTGCCGCTTGCACGACCAACTCATTGACGGCCTGCAGCGTCTTCGGAGTCAGCCGGTTAAAGGCACGGTTGAAAGCACCGTGCTTGGGCACCGGCTGGCAGTAGAAATCCGTGAACTGCCGCAGCGTGTAGCCGTCAGCGATCCGTTCGCACAGCTCGCGGAAATCCCAATTCTTGACCCGCTTGAGGATCAGGGAGCGCAGCACCTGTTGTGGGGTCAATCCATTGCGACCGGTCCGGGGATTTTTCAGGCCGCGCTCCAGATCACGTCGTACCGCCTCGATCATCTCTTCGTGGTCGTCCAGAAAATCGGAGATGGTTTGCAGAACCGGCTCCAGCAAAATGCCCTGCTGCAGCAACTCCCAATCGGCGAAACTGATTTGCGGCTTCGCAGTTCTCGGCACGCTTCAGTCCTCCGCTTTTTTCGAAGTCTTATCCCGCTCCCGTTTCAACGCTTGGACATAGCGCGGTGCGGCCTGGTAGAGCAGTTCCTGCAGAGCACGCCCGTTGTCTAACCAGCGCTGGACTTGGGAAACCAATTCCTCGGGCACGTACAGGGAAAAGCGGCGTCCTTGCTGGCGGCAATAGAGGACATAGCTGGGGTGCTTCTCCCCGGAACGACAGGCGCGGCAATTCGGGCGAATGCAAGGACTGCGGCGAAAGTTGAGAGAGCCGAGGGCGGCAGGCCACAGGTTGGCGGTCTGCTGTTGCAACACGCGTTGGACGTCGGCAAGGGATTCGGGTTTCGGTCGGGATTTGGTTGGCATGCTGTACGTATAACACATCGCATACATACATGTCAAGGGGAAAATATAAAAATGCACGAAACTCTGCTCGAAAAATCACGCGCCAGGCTGATTTCATGCGGGGATTTGAGTTTCACGCCAGAAACTAGCTAGACTTCGACGAGGGCGGGAGCAGTGCGAAGCTTGCCCGATTGGACCACGGCTTCCAGGGCCTCCACGACCCTCAGGTCAAATTTGCTTCCGGCCACTTTGCCAATCACCTGGAGCGCATCGTCGATTTCCTTAGCGGATTGGTAAGGACGGTTGGTGGTCATGGCATCGAGCGTATCGGAAACCGCAATGATGCGCGCCATCAGTGGTATCTCCTCGCCCTTAAGTCCATAAGGGTAGCCCCTGCCATCCATGTGTTCGTGATGCAGCTCGATCCCCGGCAGCATGTCTTTGAGTTGGGGGACCGGACGCATGATGTTTGCGCCTTTGCTGGGGTGCTGCTTCATGATTTGGAACTCCTCGGCAGTCAACGCGCCGGGCTTCTTGAGCACGCGATCATCGACGCCGATCTTTCCGACGTCGTGCAGTAATGCGGAAATGCGCAGCCGGTCCAATTCTTCCGGTGAGAGGCCGAGTTGCTGGCCGATCATGACCGAGTATTTGGCGACACGATCGGAATGGCCGCGCGTATAGGGATCCTTTTCGTCGATGGCCGCAGCGAGCATACGAATGGAGCCCAGGAAGAGCTCGCGGTTTTCTTCAGCGGCCTGCTTCAGACGAGCGACAAAGCTCTCGATGTCGCCTGCCATGTTGTTGAAGGTTTGCGCCAGTTCACTGATTTCCGCAGCGCCGCGTACGGGGGCGCGTTCGTGAAACTCTCCTCGGCTGATGGCGCGTGTAGAGGCGGCCAGCGCACGGATCGGCGTGCTGATGCCAACCGCAAAGAGGTAGCCGAGGACGACTGCGGCGGCGGTGACCACCAGCACGAAGGTAAGTGCCTGGGCGTTGAGTTCTCTTACACCGGCGTCATCGCGGGCTTGTTCCAGGCTGCGCTGGGCGATCACGGTCCAGCCGAGGTCGGGAATGGTGCTAAAGGTGCCGATCAATTCGGCCTTTTGGCCTTCCTCGATATCGCTAAATCGCTGCACGGTTGCGGTGGTGCGCAAGTCCTTGGGCAGTCCGGAGGCCTGCGCGACAATATAAGAGCTGCGCAGATCCGTCCCCGGAACGAATCGCCTGGTATTCGGATGCGCGATGACGTGCCCACTGTGATCCACCACGAAGACGGTGCGTCCGCGAACACTGGTCTCCTCCAAGCGCCGCAGGACGCTATCCAGCGAAACGACCGCTGCCAGCATGCCGCTGAACTGCTCGCTGACTTCCAACGGGATGGCCATCACAAAGGCGGGCCGGTTGTCCGGTCCGAGTGCCAAGGGCTCGCTGCGGAATACCACCGACTGCAGGCAGGCGGAAAACGCCCGCTGCAGTGCCTTGCCGACAAAGGGGTCCTGGTCCGCCCGGAAGTTTCCCGCACCCCCGCCTTTAGCATCCGTCCCCACGGCCGTGAGATAGAGGATATTGGGATTACTGGCGACAAAGTTCTCAAGCAGGCGCGTCACCTGCGGCGCTCGCACGGGGTCATTGACACGGTCGAGAAGCCCTGTAAGGGCCAGGATTTGGCGTTCGCTGATAAGCTGTTGATAAAGATTGACGTCGAAAAGTTGTATCTCCTGGCCGACCGAACGCGTGAGCTCGGTTTGCTGCACGCTCTCGGTATCGGTAAGCTTTTCCTGGCTCAGACGCAGAACCTGAAAATGATACAGCCCCAGCGGCAGGGCGCTGACGAGGAGCATCGCGCCCAGAACCAAAAGCAACAGTCGGGGACGGTGTTTACGAGCCGGTTTGCTGAACTGAAGCGGCATCGCCAGGTGATTTTATTTTACTTTGTGCCTGGATGCGCGGTAGAAAAGAGCGAAGCGTGGTTGCGGATTAGCCAAGACCCGCACCTTGCAGAAGACCTGCGATAAACATAAGCACAACTATAAGCTTAGCTAACCGGCTGGGTGCAGGAGGCGCAGCGGCGCGCGTCGACGGGAATTTCGCTCAGGCATTCGGGGCATTTCTTGGTGCTGGGTTGCGTCAGCTTGTTGTCATGCTGAATCTTAGCCATTAGCGTGTTCACAGGCAGCACCACGGTAAAGTAGACGGCGGCAGCGATGATGACAAAGGAGACTACTGAATTGACGAAGTCGCCGAAAAGAAACTTGCTGCCATGAATCGTGAAACTGATAGACGAGAAGTCGGGTTGCCTGGCCACGGCGGCGATAAACGGAGTAAGCAGGCCCTTCACCATGGAATTCACGATCTTGCCGAAGGCGGCACCGATGACCACACCGACTGCGAGATCAACGGCGTTGCCCCGAAGCAAAAATTGCTTGAACCCTTTCATCGTTGGCCCATCAACGGATCTTTTGAGCATTCGGACCGAGTGCTTTGCTATCTGGTGTAATGCGCTAAGAAACAGGCCGATCACGCCGAC
>QHZC01000054.1:24020-27437 GCA_003224515.1 Acidobacteriota bacterium | reverse complement strand
CGCGCGAGAACTTCAGGTCGGTCTCATCATTGAACGCGGTGTTCAGCGCCGTATTGCCGCTGGAGGTCGCGTCCGTAGACTTCGACCAGGTGTATGCGGCCTGAAAGTAGCCCGCCGACCAGCGCCGCGAAAGAGTCGTTTGCAGCGAGTGATAGTGCGAATACGCGTCGTTGGCAAAAATCTGGAAGCCGCTGTAGCCGTTGAGCCCCTGCAGATTCGACCGCGCGACTCCATTGCCGGTTGTGCTTTCCGTGATCACGAATGGCGTTCCGTCTTCCGCGGTGACCGTCAGCGGATTGGCGGCGGTCGCCAGCTTCCCCTGAATGCTTGTGCGCGTCTCCCGCAAGTGCAACGCGTGGGTTCCAATGTATCCGGCCTCGAACACCCAGTTCTTTCCGAAGGCACGCTGGATCGTCAGGTTCCACTGTTGCGTGTTCGGCGCCATGAAGTCGCGCGGCACGGTCAGCACGAACAGAAACTGCGATGGCACCAGCCCCGGGCTACCCGCAGCGCAGGCATAATTCGGAAATTGCCTGGTGTCCCCGCCCGGAAAATTCTGCAGCACTCCCAGGCAAGGCACGAAATTGGGGTCGAGCACGCCGGCTTGTGGCAGAGCGTTCATTCCCGTGAGGAAAAAGTTGGACAAGCTCCCCGGAGCGCCCCCTCCGAATGCAATCGGCAGATACGGGGCTTGGAACGATAGCTGGTCCACCGTGCCGACGTCCTCGCGCACGAAGTAGATTCCGTAGCCCCCGCGAACTGTTGTGGTGTGGTGGCCGAACACATCCCACGCAAACCCGAGCCGGGGGCCAAGACCCGTGGTGTAATCGTTTTTGTACGTGGTGTTATTGCCGGAGCCACTCAGGCCGGCCACATTCAGCTTGTTCGCGCAGCCTCCGTAGACAAAGGGATAGCGGCCGCTATTGGCGAGCTGCGGATCGAAATTGCCGATATGGCAAAGATTGTCATAAAACGCGCCAAGGACTTCCGTGCGGAGGCCCAGGTTCAGCGTCAAATCCGGCCGCACCTTCCAGTCATCCTGCGCAAAAAACCCGAAGTTGTTGTTGCGGTATTGATGATTGAAAACACCGCCTCCGCCAAAGCTGAAATCCGGCGCACCAACAACAAGCTTTTGAAAATCGGTCTCTCCCCCCGGACTGTTTACGAAGAACAACTGTCCATTAAACGTCTGCGGAAATAGCTTGTCGAGAATTATGCGGGTGTAGTCCCCGCCGAACCGCAAGACGTGCGCCCCATGCACCCAGCTGACCATGTCTACGAAGTTGAATGTGTTTTGATTCTGGAATTGGTCCGCAGGAGGCGTAGGCCCGATCTGAAAGCCGGAACTTCCCAGCGTGAACTTGTAACTGGACTTTGTGATGTTGTTGGTAGGCCGGTCGATGCCCAGATCCGTCACGGTCACGGGTGGCACATTGACCAGACTGTCGTTGATGTGCACGAAGCCGAACCGGAAATCATTGACCAGCATCGGAGAAAACAGATGCGTCTCGTTCACGCTAAAAAAGCGCCCGTGCACGGGAATGTCGTAAGGAAAATTCAAATCCGTGGCGCTGATGCTGCTCGCCAGCGTTCCGCCAAGCGATGCCTGGAGGCCGCCGGCCCCAAACGGCAGGAGCGATTCGGAATTCGAGAAGAAGAACCGTGCCGCAACCTTGTCCTCGGCGCCGCGGAACTCCCGATCCCAATTGGCGGTGAATTGGTCGTCGGTATACTTCCCCGGCTTGCTGACAATCAGGGGCGCGGTCGCATACGATGTCGTCTTGTTGGGATCCAAATTCGGAGTGCCCACAGAGGGGATTAGAAACCCGTTTGGATCGCCGAACTGGGCGCTCTTGAACTGCAGCAGTTTCAGGATGACGGGATCGATGTCCGTGGGCGCAATTGGGAAAGCTTCGGTGCTGAGCGCATTCGCGATCGATGTGGCATCGCGGGCTGTCGGCAGTGACGGGAATCCCGGATTGTTAATCTGCGTGCCCGGGGAGAGCGCACTGCGCTGCCTGGTGCCCTGATAATTGACGAAGAAGAAGCCATACTTTTCCCGGCCCAGTGGCCCGCCAAGGCTGCCGCCGAAAATGTTCTGCTTCACCGGCGGACGTTTCTGGCCCGCCGCGTTCAGAAAGTAATCGTTGGCATTTAGAACGTCGTTCCGGAAAAACACATACAAATCGCCGTGGAACTCGCGCGTGCCGGATTTGAGAATGGCATTGACGTTGCCTCCGCCGTTGCGCCCCTGGCTGGCGTCGTAGAGCGATGTTTGCACCTTGAATTCCTGGATCACATCGGGATTCGGCAACGGGACGTACGTTGCTTGGGCTACGTTGTAGTCCGTCGCGCTGATTCCTTCGATCAGGTAATTGTTGTTGTCCTCGCGTTGTCCATTCACGATCACGCGCACATTGCCGCGCCCGAGCTGGGCCGAGGCATTCAATTCGCTCTGTGCACCGCTTGAAAGTGTCAACAACTGCTGATAGTTCTGCGTTGCCAGAGGCAATTCCCGCACCGTCTCGGTGCCGAGCGACTGACCGGTCACGGCGTTCGTCGTTTCCACGCTGGTGATCTGCGCGGATATTTCCACCTTCTCGCTCACCGCACCGGGCTTGAGCGAGATCGTGACTTTGGTGGTCTCCGTGACGCGCACTTCGATGCCCGATGCTTTGGCCTCCGCGAACCCCGATTTGTTTACAACCACAATGTAGGTTCCCGGAGGGAGCAGGGGAGCGACAAACGATCCGTCTGCGTTTGTTGAAACCTTGCGTACCAGCGACTCCGTGCGGGTATCGATAATCTGGACTTCGGCTTCGGCAACCGACCCTCCGCTGGTGTCCACAACTGCGCCGCTGATGGCCCCCGTCGCGCCACCTTGTCCGTAAGCGCGCGTGCTCGTTAGTGTTCCCCCGAGCACCAGTACGGCGGTCAAAAGTCGAATGCTTCGCATAAATTTCTCCCAGAAGTTTAGGAATCGACCGCCGAACGGTCGTGAGCAAACTCCGTTTGGCTCCGAAACGCCCTTCTCTTAGGAAAGGACGACAGTCCGCAGGACGCACAGCGGGTAATCCCAACACTACCCGCTTTTGAAACTAACGTTTCACTTTCAGGGTGTCAAGGAACTAAGGAACAAAGATTTGGATTAACCTCTTTTGTCCCCCAACCGGTCTCCAATTGCATCTTCAAGAGGTCCCTACCCCCGAGGCGCAGTCTCCGCTTGACGCCGCCATCCCCCGGCGAGACCATAGTTTAGGGCACATTCGACGCAACCTGCCCGCGCTTCTCGCCGTCTAATGATTTAGGCCGGTCCCCGTGAGGGGGTGAATATGACTTCCCGCAAACTGATTCCTTCTATATTGGTCATTCTGCTGAGTTCTCTGTTCGCGGGCGCGCATCCCGCCAAGGCGGATT
>QHZC01000054.1:23396-24002 GCA_003224515.1 Acidobacteriota bacterium | reverse complement strand
GAGACGCGCGGCGACCCTCTGACGGACTCCCACGCGGGGTGGGAGACCGCTGGGCTGAATCTGCCGATCCGCCAGGGCTATGTTCTTGCCACGGACAAAGGCCGCGCGGAAGTGGAGTTCGAGAACGGCGCGATGGCTTTCCTCAAAGAAAACACGGTCTTGGAGTTCTACGACCTTTCCCTCAATGATGCTGCGCGGACCACGCGCCTCGTCCTTCGGCAGGGGAGTGCTTCCTTCTATGTAAATCCTGCGGGAGGCGACTACTTCAGCGTCACCGGCGGCGACTTCACCGTGGAAGCCGACGGCCGGAGCAATTTCCGGGTTGATAATTACGACGATGGCGGCACCGTCGAAGCCTATAAGGGCCGTGTTTCCGTCTTGCGCAATAAGAAAGCCACGCGGCTCGAAAAGGGCCAGTCCCTTTCGGTGAAAGCAGGTGACGATTCTTCCCTGAACCTTGCCCGCCTTCCGGACGAAGATGACTTCGATCGCTGGGTTTCCGGCCGCATCGACAGCGTCTCGACCGCCACGACCGCGGCGCTAGAATACACAGGCTCTCCTTACTACGCACCAGGATTCGCCGATCTGTATACCTATGGCGCCTTT
>QHZC01000054.1:3050-23133 GCA_003224515.1 Acidobacteriota bacterium | reverse complement strand
CTTGGGTCAGCTATCAGCCGTGGGGCTGGGCTCCCTATCACTATGGAGGATGGCTCTTCGACGCCTCTTGTGGCGGCTGGTTTTATTCCCCGCCGGTTCTCTACGGATACCCCGGGTATCCAGGCGTTCCGAGAAAGCGGTTCCCCGGGGGCGTTCATCCCCCGCGCCCCATCTATCGTCCGGTGACGGCCGTGTTCGTTCGCCAGGGCGGCAAGAGCGGCATCGTGCCCATGCATCCGCTCGACGAAAAAGGGAAAACTCCTCTGAATTTGGAGCGCGGCGTTTTCGCTAACGTGGGGACGAAAGGCGCGAGCGCACAGATCATGCCCGTCGAGCGCGGGCAAAAATGGGAAACGTTGAAGTCACCGCCGCGGGATAGTCTAAGCGGCAGCCTTGTGGCCACCGGGCCGCCGGCGCGCGTTTCAAGAACGGTGGTTGAAGCCAACTCCGGAGTTCGACTCGGCAAGGATTCTTCGATCGCCTACGATCCACGCGAACGCCGCTTCGTGAATACGAATTCTTCCGGGGCTTCGTCTTCCGCGGCTCCGTCTTCGGCAAAGAGCAACGAGATCCGCGTTGAAAATGGACAGACGGCGGCTGCCCCTTCGACAGCAACCGCCATCACACCGCCGCGCACTTCTGTAACTCCTCCGCCGACGCGCAGCGCGAATTCTACTCCGCCAGCGCGCAATAGCGTCCCGCCGGCGGCGCCGCGCTACTCAGGCGGCGAACGCGGAGGTTCCGGTTCGGCTGGCAGAGGCAGCAGTTGGAGCGGCTCTGCCTCTTCAAGCGCAAGCGGCACGGGACGATCCTCGTCCCCCTCTTCTTCTACATCGTCTTCGCACCCGTCCTCCGGCCGGCCGCACTAATCGAATAGGACGCGATCTTTTTGCGCGGCAGCAAATTGCTATTCGTGCCAGATCATGCCCGCGTAGCCCACGACCGCGTCGCGATCGCCGGAAACCTCCGCGGAAGTCGCATATTTCACCAATTCCGGCTTTTTCACACCCAGAGCGTTTAGGGCCGTGAGCATGACCACCGCTGGTCCCAGCCCGCACATGGAAATCTCTTCGTTGCGGCAGGTGTCGTAGAGTCCGCGTGGCTGGAGCGCCAGCAACTGTTCGATGGCTTTTCGGTCTTTGACGCGCGTTTTCGTGTCATCTTCGTAATGATTCAAGTCCGAGGTCGTCAATAGCAGCACGTTCTGCTTGGAAGTCACCAGCACCCGCCCGATCGCTTCTCCCACATTCACCAGGGATTCGAATTGCACCGTTCCCAGAGCTACGGGAACAAATGTGAAGCCCGGCGCCAGCACCTGAAGAAACGGCAACTGCACTTCCAGGGAGTGCTCCGTGCTGTGCGCCACGCTATCCTCAGAGAGCAATGGGCAGGCTTTTTTCAGCGCTTCCCCGAGGGGCTCGTCAATACGCGCGTCTCCGAGCGGCGTGCGCCAGGCGCCGCTGGAAAGGATTGCCGCAGGCTCGCCCCGCGGATAATGCCGCACACCGAGAATGATGATTTTCCGGGGCAGCGCAATCCGCGCGAGCACCGCGCCGGCCACGTGTCCTGAATAGACATAGCCAGCGTGCGGCACAAGGCACGCCCTTACCGGAATAGGCGGCTGGTGCGGGTGGGCACGGGTGTAGTCGCGAATGAGCGCTGTTAGTTCAGCAGGATTGGAGGGATAGAACTGTCCGGCAACCGCAGGCAGGCGAAGCATGTTGCCGCTCCGCGAATCAAATGGGCTTCGAGGGTTTCCCTTTGAACTTAATTGCTTTCGACGTAGCCGGTTCGTAAAAAACCGTCACTTTGTCACCGTACTGGTAACCGCCCTGGTCGATAATTTTCTGCATTTTCTCGGATGCCGGTTCGGAAAGAGGGAACGTCCGGATGGCCATGTCATTCCCCTTCGCGCGCACGGTGATCTGCGCGTTATTCGCGTGCATCACGAAGCCTTCAAACTTATCAAGTCCGGTCGGCTTCGGCTTCGGCTTTACCGCACTGACGACGATGGGCACCGCGGTATCAACGACAATCGGCACGATCACGGGAGTCTGCGCGGCAGCAGGCCAAGAAAAAACGCCCGCGGCCGCAAGCAGCAACGGCAGTCCGAATCCGGCAATCTTGATGATGCCCTTCATTCAACGTCGTCCGTGGCAATGCGCAATGACTTTAGAAATCGCACGTCCTGTGGCGTCATGGCCAGCCGCGGAACTGGCTTTTTGTCATTCTCTTCCAAAAACGATTCCTGATCCACCTGAATCCGCAGCGACTCCAGAAAGCGGCGGTCCTGCGTCGTCAGCCTCGCGGCCTCGGCCGCGGCTGCGTCGCGTTTTGCCAGCCCGATGGTCGCATCCAGTTTCAGCACGATGTCATACCCGTGAGCGCGCACGCCGGCAATCGCACCGGTAATGCGATCGGAGTCGGACACCGTGTCATTGATTGCATGTCCCAATTCACGGAGCAAATTTTTCAGGTGATCGTCAAGTTGCAAGGCTGGTTCTCCCATACTTCTTTGGCCATTCTAGGCCCCTATATGGTTGGATACAAGAGAGCTTCGCTCCGTTGTCTCCAATCCGTCCACAGTACCATCGTTCAGGTTTCATGGACCGAAAGGCGGGGGCCCGCGCGGTGCCCTGGTCCTTATGTTTTCCGCGTTTTGCGCTAAGATGCTGGTATGTCGACGGCCCCAAGCGCAGCCGCCGCGCCGCGGCAGCAAGGCGGCTTCCGGCGGCTTTGGCGCGCCCTCCGCCAGCTTTTTCACGAGGCTACCCGCGCCGTCTTTGCCGTCCTCGCGCTCGGTTGGCTCAACGCCGCGCTGCGCGCCTGGACGCGCGACGTTGCCCGCTGGCTCATCGGCATCGCCGTCGCGGTTGCTTTGTTATTTCTGTTTTTCGCGGTAACGTCGTTTCGCAAGGCTTACCGGTTGTAGCGTCGGCTTCCAGCCGGCGGTTGGGTTTGCCGGTCGCCGCCTCGGCCCATCGAGCACACAAAAATGTCTGACACAAAAACCAAATCCCCCGAACGCAAAGAGAATTTCACCACTTTCTCTGGACTCCCCATCGATCATCTCTACACGGAAGAAAATCTTGCCGGCTGGAACCCCGATGAGGCCCTCGGATATCCCGGCGAATATCCTTTTACTCGCGGTATCTATCCCACGATGTACCGTGGCCGCTTTTGGACCATGCGCCAGTACGCCGGCTTCGGCACCGCCGTCGAATCCAACCAGCGCTATCGCTACCTCCTGAGCAAGGGCCAGGCCGGTCTTTCCGTCGCCTTTGATCTGCCCACGCAAATTGGCATGGATTCCGACCATCCGCTGGCCCTCGGCGAAGTCGGCAAAGTTGGCGTCGCGATCGACTCCCTCGAAGACATGGAGGCGCTCTTCGACGGCATCCCCTTGGAAAAAGTCTCCACGTCCATGACCATTAACGCCACCGCTGCAATCCTGCTGTGTCTCTACGTCGCAGTTGCGAAAAGGCAACGCGCGAGCTTGGGAAAGCTTTCCGGCACGGTGCAAAACGATATTTTGAAGGAATACATCGCCCGCGGCACGTATATCTATCCGGTGCGCCCCGCCATGCGCATCGTCACCGATATTTTCGCCTGGTGCCACGACAATCTTCCCAAGTGGAACACCATTTCCATTTCCGGCTATCACATCCGCGAAGCCGGCTCCACCGCCGTCCAGGAAGTCGCTTTCACGCTGGCCGACGCTATCGCTTATGTCCAGGCCGCGCTCGACGCCCGACTCCGTGTCGATGAATTTGCCCCGCAGCTTTCTTTCTTCTTCAACGCCCACAACGATCTTCTTGAAGAAATCGCCAAATACCGCGCCGCCCGCCGCTTGTGGGCGCGCATCATGACGGAACGTTTCGCGGCAAAAGATCCGCGCTCGTTGATGCTCCGCTTCCATGCGCAAACCGCCGGGTCTTCGCTTACCGCCCAGCAACCGGAAAACAATATCGTTCGCGTCGCCATCCAAGCGCTCGCCGCCGTTCTCGGCGGCTGCCAATCTCTCCACACCAATTCCCTCGATGAAGCGCTTGCATTGCCTAGCGAAGATTCCGCGCTGATCGCTCTGCGCACCCAGCAAATCCTTGCCAACGAAACCGGAGTCACCAACACCGTCGATCCCGTCGCCGGTTCCTACGCTATCGAATCCCTCACCAACAACATCGAATCGCTTGCGGCCATATATCTTTCGAAGATCGACAAGATGGGCGGAATGTTGCGCGCTATTGAAGCCGGTTTCATCCAGGGTGAAATCCAGAAAGCGGCTTACGAGTTCCAGCGCGCCGTCGAGAATAAAGAACAGATCGTGGTCGGTGTGAACGACTTCGTTCGAGAACAAGGGCGCACCATTCCCACGCTTCGCATCGACATCGAAATCGAGCGCTCCCAAATCGCCCGCTTGAACGCCCTGCGCGCCAAACGGGACTCCGCCCGCGCCAAATCCGCTCTTGCCGAACTCCAGCGCCGCGCCGCCACTTCCGAAAATCTCCTTCCCGCCATCCTCGCCGCCGTCGAAGCCTACGCCACGGTCGGCGAAATCTCCGACGCCCTCCGCCGCGTCTTCGGCGAATACCAAGAATCCGTCGTCATCTGACGAGTCGAAGCGAATATGTTCGAGATCATCCTCCTGATCGTAGTCACTGGCGGCGTCGCCTCCTTTGCCCGTGCACGTGGTGGAAAACTATGGCTCCGGGGAACGCTGGCGGGCTATTTTCTCGGGCCCTTCGTTGTTACTTTTTTTGCCGTGGTGTTGGCCGCCGATCCGAAGGGAGTCAAAGAGAACGCGCAACTTTGGTTTTTCGTTTCGGCCGTAGCCTGGGTCGCGGTCCTGGCCTTTTGTGCGCGCTTTCTGCTCGGCCGCGGCTACGCCAAGCCGCATGGCATGTGGTCGAGTCCGAACTGCAAGTACCTAGCAGTATGCCGTCATTTGTGAGGCCTCGCAGCAGCCTTACGCTTCGAAGGCTCTGCCTTTCTCATGAACAGAAGTTCAGGTTGTGAACTCTCAGGGCTTCGCTTGATCCGGACTCCCTCGGACGCCGTCCGCTTCATCGATCATGTCGGCTTCTGCGTCCTGATCCCGCTGAAAAACGTCCCGCTGCCGTCGCTTTACTTCGCCGTCTCTCGCCGCCGCGATGCACGTTGGGACAAATACGCACAACTCATTTGGAAATGGAAAGACGAGTTGCCAAAGAAGCGCCGGACTTTTTACGCAAAATATTTCAAGAGCCGCGGCTCATTTCTCTCGCTCAAGCTGCTGCCGCATTTTCTAGCCATGCATGGAACGGCTATGGAATCGCACGAGGCTGAAGCCTTTTACAAAACCGGGCGCATCTCTCACGATGCACTGGAACTGTGGCAGGCGTTGGCAGACTACGGGGCCCTCGCGACTAGGGAACTTCGGCATGCCTGCAAATTGGGAACGCCAGCCGGCAATAAACGCTTCAAGAAGGCGATGTTGGAATTGCAGGGTTTGCTGCTCGTCACGCACTCCGGCGCGGAGCAGGAAACTGCAGCGTGGGCCTCCAATCGCTTTGATCTCGTGGCCCGTGCTTTCCCCCAGCAGGTTGCCGAAGCCCGGAGAATCTCTCCAGAAGCTGCTCGCACGGCGATCGCCGTGAAATATCGCACCCTGCACCCCTCCACGTCGCCGGTACAGATCGCTCGCCTCTTCGGCTGGAGCAAAGCACAGGCTGCCAGCGCGCTTGCGCTATAGTATTCTTCTGCTCCGGGAATTTTATGAGGTTGATCCTTGCTTCCGCTTCGGAACGCCGCGCCGAAATTCTTCGCGACGCTGGCTTCTCGTTCATGCAGCTCACCTCCGCCATCGACGAAACGCCTTACCCGGGCGAAACTACTCACGACCTGGTCCAGCGCCTGGCCACTGCCAAGGCTGAGTTGGTCGCCGCCCGCGCCGTCGGTCCGGCCATCGTCATCGCTGCCGACACCGAGGTCACTCTCGATGGCCACATCTTCGGCAAGCCCCGCTCCTCCGACGACGCCCGTCATATGCTCGAAAAACTTTCCGGCCGCACCCACGCCGTTGTCACCGGTGTCGCGCTCATCCGCCTTCCTGATGCGGATCGGCGCACTTTTGTCGAGTCCACGCTGGTCCAGTTCGCCGCGCTCTCAGGGGAAGAAATCACCCGCTATCTCGCGACCGGCGAACCACATGACAAAGCAGGAGCTTATGGCATCCAGGGCCGCGCCGGTCGCTTCATTCCGCGCATCGAAGGCTGCTATTTCAACGTCGTTGGCCTGCCCCTTGCGCGCCTCCAACACTCCCTCACCGAACTCGGCTGGTCGGAAGACTAACTCTCTCGAATTCCTGCACGCTCCCTCGTCCGCCGCTCTGTCGACCTCCCTTTCTCCGGGCGCACGCGAGGCAACCGCATTCGACTTATAATCTCGCCCATGGGCAACTCTTCTCGCGAGTGGGTAGACGGCTCCATGGTTCGCCTGGATCGCCAGGACCCTTATCTGCGCCTCCAGTCCGTCACGATTTACGTTCGGGATCTCGATCTCAGCCTGAACTTTTACCGCGATCAGCTTGGCTTCCAATTGATCTTTGACGCCCGCATCCAACCTGGCCGCCGCTGGGTAACCGTCGCCCCTCCCGACGGCACCGCAAACCTCACGCTCGTTGCGCCCGAGCCCGGGTCGGAACAGTACAAGCTCATTGGCCGGCCTACGCGGGTCACCCTTGTCACCGAAGACGTGCTTGTCAAGTTCCGCGAATGGAGCAAGCGCGGGGTTCGCTTCCAGTTCACGCCGCGCTTGAAACGCCTCAAGTATGAGGTGCGCGTGAGCACCCCGCATTCGGCGGACCCATCGGCGCCCAGCCGAGAGCATGCTCCGATTTGGGGCGGCGTGTTTACCCGTTTCAAGGATCTCGACGGCAATTCCTTTTCGCTGGTGAGCTTCGACGAGGTGACCCAGGCCGTCGAAGCGCAACGCCGCGCTCTTGCCGAGAGGCTGGACTCCGAACGCCGCGCCGCACAGGAACTCGAAATTGCCAAACAGGTCCAGGCCAGGCTTTTCCCGCAGTCGCAGCCGCCCCTGAAAACCCTTGAATATGCGGGCCTATGCATCCAGGCCCGCAAAGTCGGCGGTGATTATTACGATTTCCTGGATCTCGGCCAGGAGCGGCTCGGGTTCGTGATCGGCGACATCTCAGGAAAAGGAATCGCCGCCGCTCTCTTGATGGCCAATCTGCAGGCCAATCTGCGCAGTCAGTGCGCCATCGCTTGGGATCAGCCGCAGCGCCTGTTGTGCTCCGTGAACCAGCTCTTCTGTGAAAATACGCCCGACGGCTCCTTCGCCACGCTTTTCTTCGCCGAATACGACGACACCGCGGGCCGCTTGCGCTACGCCAATTGCGGCCATCTCTCCGCCCTACTGCTGCGCAGCGATAACACCATCGAGCGCCTGGAATCCACGGCCACGGTGCTCGGTGTCTTCAAAGAGTGGGATTGCGAAATTGGAGAACGGCAGCTTCACCCTGGAGACATGCTTGCCCTCTATACAGACGGCATAACCGAATCGTACAACTCTCTAGACGAGCAATTCGGTGAACAGCGCCTCATCGAAGCCTTGCAGCGGCACCGTGAAGTGCCTTCATCGGCTGCGCTTACATCGATCGTCGAGGAAGTCCAGCGCTTCAGTCCCCACGAGCAGCGCGACGACATCACCCTTATCATCGCCAAACACAGAGGCAACTAGCACAAGTTCCTTAGCGTCAGCAGCTAAGACTTCTCCTTCAACTTTTTCTTAAATTTAGCCTTTGCATTCGTGCTGAACTCTACCGGCAATAACCGTTTCAATCGACAATTCGAACCTTATAACTTCAGCAAAAGGCATGGAACCAGAATGCCAAGCGATCGAATGGTTTCAAGGAGTGCGGGCAAGCTGTCGTAGGCGCTCGCTCACGTTCAGAAAAGCGCGACCATCGTGGTACGCCGCTTTCCAGATAAGGCCCTTGTTTGGAATTGTCGACTTACTATCCTCGCCGATCATTTCGTAAAGCCCGCGATATACGGAATCAACCTGATAGTCCTTGATGAAGCGCCACTCGCGCTGGTAGGCCTTGAAATAGGTGTCGTTGCGTGCGCCGGCTTTCTCATGCATCAGTAGAAGCGCGTTGAGGCCTTCCACCTGCACCCACCACTCTTTGAGCCGCCGCTCAGCTTTCCCATAGGTGGTTCCGTCCTGATAAAACCCGCCAAGATTGCCATCCCATCCGTAGGCCAGCGCATGGTCGACGAGCATCTTGGCCATGCGCTCTGTCCTAGGATCATGTCCCTGGCCCAGGAGGTCCTCGGTCTCCAGCATCAAATACGCGGCCTCCACATCGTGACCATACGAATCGTGGTCAGGTATGGGCTCCCAGCGAGCCGTGAAATAAAGATTCATCGCGCCCGGCTCGACGCATATCTTGTCGCGAATGATTGCCAGCAATTCCTCGAGGCGTTGCCGCAACAAGTCGTCTTTCCACACCTGGTACAGCTGGGCGTACGCCTCCAGCAAATGAATATGCGTGTTCATGGACTTGTACCCGATGGGGAACATGGCCACGGGAAGGAGGGCGATCCTCCCTGTTTCGGGATGTGCGGGGACAGGCTTGCCTTCGCGCGTAAGCCACTCGAAGTAACCTCCGTTCTTTCTGTCGTGCGCATGTTCATCCATCCAGTGAAACGCTCGCTGCGCCAGCTCCAGCGCTTTTGGATCGTTCGTAGCTTGGTATGCTGCGGCGAGCCCGTACAAGCAAAAACTCATTCCGTAGAGATGCTTTCCGTCGGTGTAAAAGGAAGAGATCTTACCTTCATCGCTTACGCCCCAGTAGAATCCGCCGTATTGTTTGTCCCACATTGCGTCGTTGAGGTACTCCAAGCCGTGTTTCGCAATGGGAAGAAATTGCTCCTTCAGTTCGGGCCTTCGCACGGCCGCCTGCGACGCAACCCACGTCATGCGCCCCTGAAACACGGAGAACTTCCCGTCCCTTCCCGGCAGCGGCGTCCAGTCGCGCGCAAAGTTGGAGCGAAACCCCCCGTTCTGGTTGTCGACCGTTCGTGGGAACCACACCTCCAGCACATCTTTGCGCAGCATCACTTCCGTCTCGTCCGCCAACTTCAAGTAGCTCTCTGTCGTGGGAGACAGATAAGTCGCCGTTTTGGTTTTGAGGTTCTGTCCGGCGGGCGAGTGCTGCTGCGCAGTTATAACGCAAGCGAACGCCGAGCCCGTCATCATTAGCGCGATCCCTCTAAAGGTGTATCTCCAAGGTAGCAATGCTTTGACTTCCATCGCTCCTCCAGTGCAGTAGCGGAAAGAGTTAAGGCGGCAGGTTTCCGAACATCGCAAACCCGTTTTTCGCTGGCGCGAAGGCGCGCTTCGCCCTTCGCAAATCGTTGCCAAGGAACAGGTCCTCGCCTGTGACTTAGGAAGTGAACAGAAAAGTGGACGCTCGGCCTTCAGCCCGGCTATTTCGAATCGAGACTCCTTGGCCATGTCGAAGCGCGATGACCGGGCTTAGAGAGGATGATCCATGTTCATGTCCTGATTCTAGATGCACAGAAAGTCGCTCCGGCGCTCTCGCTTAGTTCTTCCTAGCATTCTTTGCGCGCGGCTCAATTTCCTCTGCCGCCACTCGGCCTTTCCCTTCCAGAACGGCATAAAATTGATCCGCGCGCAAATCCTTCAGCCGCTCGACTGCGCCCGAGGGCCAGTGAATCTCCACACTCGTAATTGTCGTCGCTCCTCCCAATCCAAAGTGCACGCGCGAATCATTCTGCGATAAATAACTCCCCCCGCTGTGAATCTCTTCGGTCTGGGTCATGCCTCCCGCCACAATTTTCACTTTCGCTCCAATTGCCAGCCGGTTGCTCTTCGTCCCCGCCAGCTCAAAACTCACCCAGTGCCGGCCTGTAATCCCGTGATTCCGCAAGATCATCGGGGATCCCTCAAGATCTTCCACAACCACGTCCATATTTCCGTCGTTAAACAAATCTCCGACGGCTAGACCCCGCGACACTCGCGGCTCCAGAATCGCCGACCCTGCCTGGTCGCTTGCGTCGCAGAACGTTCCGTCCCGCTGATTGAAATGCACCAATTTCGGCTCGCGGTAACGCGCTCCCGATGGCAGGGTGTCCACCTGGGGATACACGTGCCCATTGACGGTAATCAAATCCAGCCATCCGTCGTTATCCAAATCCACGAACGCGTCGCCCCACTTTACCCATGGCACCGACGGCAATGCTACTCCGGATGGATAGGAAACATCCTCAAAATTCCATTTCCCGTCGTTGCGGAACAGCGGGCTATTGTCCAGAGCAAAATTTGTTACCAACAGAGATGGTCGTCCGGTGTGCAAATAGTCGCCGATGGCTACGCCCATGCCCGCCATCTCGTGCCCGTCTTCTCCCAGCCCCGTGCCTGAATCCAGGCCAATCTCCGCGAATTTCCCATTTCCCTCGTTCCGGTACAAATAACTCGCCGTCGAATCATTGGCCACATAGATGTCCGGGCGTCCCATATTATTGAAGTCCGCCCACACTACGGTTAGCCCGTAGAAGCCCCTTTGGTCGTCCACTCCCGCTTTCTTCGAAACGTCCGTGAACGTCCCATCGCCATTATTGTGGAACAGCGAATCGCCCGCGCCCTTCAAGCCGCGCGGGCCACACTGCACGTCAATTCCCATGAATTTGCACGTCGCTCCGCTGCCGAACACGGGCAGGTGCTTCAGGTCCAGATCGACATAATTTGCCACCATCAAATCAAGAAACCCGTGGCCATCGTAATCCGCAAAGGCTGCCCCTGTTGACCACCGGCCATCCCGCACTCCCGTTTTCTCGGTCACATCCGTGAATGTGCCATCTCCATTGTTGTGGTACAGGACGTTCCCGCCCAGGCATGTCAGATAAATGTCCGGCCACCCATCGTTATCGTAGTCGCCGACCGCCCCTCCCATTCCAAAACACGGCGTTTTCATCCCAGACCTGGCGGTCAAATCCGTAAACGTCCCGTCTCGATTGTTGTGATACAGCGCTCCGGGAGCCGTCTCGCCCCGCAACGCCATCTCTACGGTCGGAGCATTCGTAAAATAGATGTCCGGCCAGCCATCGCGGTCGTAGTCCACTACCAGCACTCCGCCACTCATCGATTCCACGATGTACCGGTTCTCCGGCGCCGATGAATGCGTAAAGTGAATCCCCGTCTCCTGGGTGATGTCTTCCAATTGGGGAATCGCGCGTCCTTTGCATTTGATCGCTTTAACACCCGGCCGCAGTCCTGACCCAGTGGCCACGCCCTGTCCTGGCGCATCCGTGGCTGAGATCGCGGTCGCCAGCGCAAGCGCCGTCGTCTTCACCGCCAACCTGACCCCGATTCCTCGGCGTAGCACTTCACTCCTTCTCTCGCCTCGCATGGGAATGTCGGTGACCTTTTTGCCTTATTTCGCTTGCGCGGGCCGACTCCTGAGACGCGAACTTCTAACCCCTGTTTTTACCTCGTCCCCACCACATTCGCATCCCGCAGCGCCTTTTTCTCCGCTTCCAGACTCGTGGCATGCAACTCCGCCACCCGCCGCAACGCTGCCTTCGCTTCTTCACTCCGCCCCAGTGCTTTCAGCCCGGTCGCCAGCAAATAAAACACCGCCGGTTCGTCCGGATTCAGCTCCGCCGCCTCCCTCAGCAGAGGAACAGCGCTGTTCATGTCGTTCAGTCTCAATTTTGCCTTGCCCAAGTAATACGCTGCCGCCCAGGAGTCGGGCGTCACTTTGTGGGCGAGTTCCAGTAACGGCAGGCTCCTTTGGTATTCTCCGCTCTGCACGTACAGTGCGCCGAGAAAATAGATCGCGCTCGCGTCCTCGGCATCCTGACCAAGAGCTGTGCGCAGCTCCTTTTCGGCTTCCTCGCGATGCCGCAAGCTGATGAATACCTTTCCCAATTCGCGGTGGGCGCCCGCAAACTTGGGGTCAACTTCAAGCGCGCTCTTGAATGCCTGTTCGGCCTCCTCGAAACGGGCCGAATCGTAATAGGCCTGCCCCAGCAGGAAACTCGCCTGCGCCTTCGTCGAGGTATTGGTGAGAAGCCTTGCGAAGACCTGCTCGCCAGCTTTCGTCCGGCCGCTCCGCGAATATGCCACCCCCAGCAAATACAGAGTAGCCGGATCGGGATTGCTATCCGTCAGCGGCTCTAGAACCTCAAGGGCCCGCGCCGGCTCGCCTCCATAAACCAGGCACGTCGCGAGCAAATTTGCTGCCTGCGCATTCTTCGGATCTATCCTATGCAGTCGCGCAAAATACGATTGTGCGCGCCCGTAATCGTCCTGCTTAAGATATACGAGCCCCAGATTGAGCAGCACGCCTTGCTCCCGGGGACTGAAGCTCAGGGCACGCTTGTAAATCTCAATCGCTCGCGCATAACGCAGGGTGCGCGAATAGACGACGCCGAGGTTACTCATGGCCCCGACGTTCTTAGGTTCCGCTTGCAAAACCTTGCGGAAACCGGCTTCCGCGGCCTGGTAATCGCCGTTCTTCAGCGCCACTGACGCACTCTCGAAGATCTTCTGTGTACTGGAATCGGAACGAACGGGAACGCAGAAAACTACGGTTGCGAACGCAAAGACACCCAAAGATCTCAAAGTCTTTCTCTTGGACTGCAAACTTTTTAACAAAAAACGCTTGACCGCATCAGCCGAAATTTTCATTTGCCCAACGTCAAATTCCCCGGTGTCATAACAAGCATAGAACATGCGTTTCGAGCGGGGCGGCTCGGTGGCCGCCTTTTTCATTTGAATGTGATCTCTTTTTGGCCCCGTTTCAGCGCCCGCGGCATGGTAATGCGGCACCGCCAGAACCTGGCTCCCGCCTTTCTTTTCAGAGCCCTAGCCGTGCCCACCGGCAAAGCCGGCGCCGCAAAGATTTAACGCCGCGAAATTCTCTAAAGTTCGACCGATAGGGGAGCCTCTTTTTATTACTTTCAAAGCATCGCTCATCCAGCGAAACGAGCGATCGCACCGATTGGACTTTAGCACGCCGGACGAAACCCGGCCCGCGAGGTGTCGAACCGTCTCGGACGTTCAGGAACTCAGGAAGACCTTACTCTTTGAAGGCAACGGGCACGCGGCGAAGCCAGATTTTCTAGGCGCATTATGTTTCCTTCGAAATGTTGCGGACCGGCTTGCCGAGTTTACGTCAGAAGTAAAACTTGGCTCCGAGCTGGATTTCGCGCGGGTCCCGTGCGCTGTTGAGCTTGCCTGAGTTGCCGACGGTCGTGAGCGTGGGAATCTGCCCCGCGGCTGGAGTGCTAATGCTGTTGTTTACGCCGCCGTTGTCGCCACCGAATTGAATATGATTGAAGGTGTTGAAGGTTTCGAGGCGGAGCTGGATGCGGCGGCTCTCAGCGAACACGAAGTTCTTGAATATGGAGAGGTTCCAGTTTTGATAACCGGGTCCGTGAAATTCATTGCGGTGCGCATTCCCAATGCTGCCCGGCTGAGGTTGCGCAAAGACGAATGGGTTGATCCACTGAATCAAGGAGCCAGTGTTGGGATCCTTGTGGCCGGGAGCATACATGGCGCCCGTGCCGACATAATCGCACAAGGGTGATGCCGCACTACCTGCGCCGCCGCCCGAGGTACCGGAATTGCCGCCGCAGGTCAAGCTGAAGGGAGTGCCGCTCCAAGCGCGGATGACGGCAGAGGACTCCCAGCCGCCAAGAGCGTGGCGCACGAAAGAACTCTTGTTGTGGAAGTCAGGGAAGTCATAGACGTAGTTAAAATTGAAGACGTGCGGTCGATCCCAGCCGGTTGGCCCGTAGTCGAGTTTCGGATGGAAGCGATCGCGCACCGCAGCGAAAGTATCATCCGTATCGCTGAGATCGTTGTTCTTGCTATAGGTGTAATCGGCACTCAGTGTGAGGTTCTTGGTGAACCGGCGCGTGACCTTAATCTGCACCGCGTTGTACTGGCTGTTTGCTCCGTAATCGGTTTAGTTAACGCTGGTGTATCCTTTGTAAGGCACGGCGGCGAGCCAGGTGTTGTTGGGCGGAGGCGTCAGGCCACCGGTTGTGCTGCCCAGCGGGAACTGGTTCAGGTCAGAAATGTATTGCAGATGACGCGCTTGGTTGCCGACGTAGGCAGCGTCAAGCACGATGCCCCAAGGCAATTGGCGCTGGACGCCGATGCTCCAGGAATAGGTGGTCGGGATCTTTCCGTTTTTCGCCGACGTTCGCACGCTGCTGGGAAGCAGCGCCCCTTGAGACACCAGAGCGGGGCTCACCTGGTCAACAATCCCGTTGTAGATCGTCGGCTGATACGCGAGCGGCGGATTTCCCAGGCCGTCAAAACTGTTCACGTTTTGGCGGATGCGTTCGTGGAAGATGCCAAAGCCGCCGCCATATTTATGATCCACAAATCCTGGCGGAATTCCATTGCCTTCTTGGACCATTCCGTTGTACGGGTTCCCAAAATTTACAACCCCCGGGCATCCGCTGTTCACGGTGCAGATGCTGCCATTGATGATGTTATTCGGGATGTCCGTAGGACGAGTGTCAATCGTGACCGCTTGCGCCGGATCGTATTTGGCCGGGTCGAAATAAAACTCCTTGAAGGGTTTCACCGTGTAGGTTGGACCGAGGTACGCCCAGCGCAAGCCGTAATCGAGAGTCAGCTTGGGGTTCACTTTCCAGGTGTCCTGAGCGTAGAGTTCGAACTGATGAAAACGGAACGCGCCGAAGAAAACGCCGTTGCCCTGGAAGACGCTGTAGTAATTCCCAAGCACCAAATTGGCGATCCCGTTGTTGGTGTTTTTCAGGAAGCTCGAGCCGCCGTCCACGAAATTAAAAACTGGAGTTTCCTGCCAGGCAGGCTGCTGGCCGGCTTGGTTGTAGTCGAAGAAGAGGCCGGTCTTGAGCGTGTGTGGACCCGTAATTTTCGTCACGTTATCCGTCCAAGTGAATGCACGGGCTTCGCTAGTCCATCCCGGAGGGAAGCTCTGGTGCACCAGGTCGCCATAGTCGGCCACGATGCCGGGAACGAGATTGCGGAGATTAGCGCTGGGTAAGAGGTCCTGATAGGTAAAACCGAGCGCGGTCTTATCCGTGGTCTGCTGCGCCGCACTAAGATCAACTACCTGGGTAAGGTGGTTGTAACCGAAAACAAATTCGTTTGTGACCGTCGGAGAGATCACGTTTACCAGGTTCCACGACCAGCTTGATCCGGGCTTCTTGCGGTATTCCGGCACGCCCGGAAAAGTACCCCAACTGAAGATTCCGAACTGCTGCGCCTCCCGCTGCGAGTCGTCCACCCAGCGGAAGAAGAAGTTGGTCTTCGCATTGATGTTCCAGTCGTAACGCACGACTTCCTGGTGCTTGTTGAAGGTATACGTGTCCTGGAAAGGAACAATGAAGTTTGCAGGGTTGTTGGGGTCCTGAGAAGCCCCGGTCTTATAGAAGGGTTTCACGAAGTTGACGAACGCCGCGAATTGTCCTCCAAACATGGAGCTCGGGAGGACATTCCCCGGGAACGGCGTGCCGCAGGTGATCTGCTGGCTGGAATTGTATTGGATCGTCCCGGGCTGAAAAATCGTTCCAATGTCCAGCGAGGGATGCGCCGGGCACGACACCGGAGTCACCGTGGGGATGTTCGTGCCCTTGAACAGCGAGGAGAAATCAGCTTGGCCGTTGGGAGTTCCAATTGCGAGCATCGCGGGGTTCGGCATGTTATAGGTCGTTCCGCCATTCGGCCGCAGAGCGCGCGTCCCCTCAAAATTGAAAAAGAAAAACATCTTCGACGCCTGCCAGGGCGAAGCTTTCCACAAGGGAATTGGCCCGCCGACATTGAAGCCGTACTGGTTGAACCGCAGCTCAGCGTCCGTTTTCGCGATTGAACTCCCAGACCGTGCCGTGGAACTGCTTGCCTCCACTCTTCGTGTTGATCGCCAAAAGAACCCCAGGATTCCGGCCGTACTCCGCAGCAAAGTTCGTCGTTTGTAGTTTGAATTCTCCCACCGCATCCATGCTCAGCTGCGTAAACTGGCCATCGTTTGCGCCCACGTCCGTATTGATGGCGCCATCGAGATACACGTTGTTGTCGCTGCCTTGCATTCCGTCTACGTGAAACGAATCTGTGTTATTAAACGCCAGCCGGAAATCCGAGGAATCGTTCGATATGACGCCAGGTAGGGTGCGGACCAGCGACTGAAAATCCCGCCCGTTCATGCTGATTTCCGTAACTTCACGCGAGTCAATCACCGCAGAATGATCCGAAGTGGCGGTTTCTACCAGGGGCACTGTCGCTTCCACGGTCACCGACTCGGTCGCCGCGCCAACCGTCATAGTCAACGGGCCAAGCCCCAGAACTTGTCGCGAATCCAGTACGATCCCCTTGTGCTCCAGCTCCTTCATACCTTTGACGCTGACTCGCACTGTATACGTTCCCGGTTGCAAGGGCTGCAGTGCGAATGTTCCTTCGATTCCGGTGGTGGTCTCTACTATGACAATGCCCTTACTCTCATCCACGGCTTTCACAGCAGCTCCGGCGATCATACCGCCGTTTTGGTCGACCACCGTCCCCGCAATCGATCCGCTGTTTTGTGCCGACGCGATCAAAGCAAGACTTAAGTGCAGCAAAACAACCGCCCCGGGCAGAGACATGCGCCTCATAAGGCACCCCTCTATTGAAGAATAGAATCCCTCCGATTAACGAAGAAGCCGCTTGGTCGCGTTCTCTTTGGCTGGGAAATCGCATCAGCTCGGCTGCTCCAGCAATGTGGATCCGCGCTGACCGACAACGACCGCGATACTTCACAGTGCGGGGGATTCTGATAAAAGTCCTCGATGCTGTCAAGCTGGAAAATAGCGATTTTCGGGAAGCAACTGGCCCAGAATGTTCACGTCGTGAACTTGGCCTGCGGTCACATAAACATCAGAATGCGGCCGCGCAGATCCAACCGCGTGTGCCGTTTCACTGCGCTCTTCGGGCGGCGGAATTTTCCCCACGGGAAAAGCGACAGGCATAAATCGATCGATGGTCGTGGAGTCCAGGGCAGGCACTGTCTCGGACAGCTGCACTCCGAAATAGGCGTTCAGAAAGGCGGCACAAGGAACATAGCATGGGGAGCCCTTTACTCGGGGAATCCGATACGGGTCACGCTCCTCATAAGCCTTTTCCAGCCAGGCAAAAGCCTCGTTCAACTCACCCAAGGCTCCATAGAGAATCGCGATTGAACCTGATGGGACAAGTCCCCGCTCGTGTTGTTTCTTCAGTTTGTCGAGTATTCGGCGCGCCTCGTCTCGCTTGCCCGCTGCGGCATAGGCAAAACCCAGGTCCAACACCAAGTCCGTATCGTCGGTTCCGGAGAGTTGGAGCGCCTGTTGAAACTCGTGAATGGCTTCCTCGCGCTTTCCCATATTCAGATATGCCCAGCCTAGCGTCTGATGGGCTGGCGCAAAATGCGAATTCATTTCCAGAGTTTCACGCAATTGTTCCAGCGCCTCGTCAACCCGGCCCGCCACGAGCAACCTGCCAGCGAGGGCATTGTTGACAGGCAAGGACAGCGGGTCAAGGTCCCGGGCACGCTTGGCCTCGGCGATCCCCTCCTCAAATCGCCCTACATACATCAGATAACCGGCGTACCAGTGGTGAGCCCGGGCATCACCGGGGTTGAGTTCCAGAGCGCGCTTGTATTCCCGCTCGGCCGTTGCCCAATCCCACTCATGAGTCTCGACGATGAATGCGAGAGATGCGTGAGGTTCGGCGAGAGTGTCATCCACTGCGATGGCTTTCAGCGCCGCTGTCTTCGCTCGCGACAGGGCGTCTTTCGACGGAAAACGGCCGCGAAACCCAAGCAGCGCGTAGGTGTCAGCCAAGCCGCTATACGCCAAGGCGTAGCTCGGGTCTCTGGAGATTGCCTGCTGGAAATACGCGATGCTTTTGTTCAGCGCGTCCTCCGTTCGCTCGTTGAAGCAGTACCGGCCCTTCAAGTAGTCCTCGTGAGCTTCGGGGTCCACCGCTTGCGTAGTTGCCAGATCTTCTTGCTCCTGGCGCGTGAGGCTGATCTTAGTTCGCTCGGCGATGCTCCGCGCGACCTCCTCCTGTAAGACAAGAATGCTTCGATATTCTCGCTGGTATTCTTCCGACCAAATGTGTTCGTCGGTTGCGCCGCGAATCAACTGGGCGTGGACGCGAATCCGACTTCCCTCTCGTATTACCGACCCTTCGACAATGGCATCCACCCGGAGCATTCTGGCAATCTCTGGAACCGAGAGCTGTGTGTCCTTGAAGCGCATCACCGACGTGCGGGAAATGACGCGCACGTCGGGGATCCCGGAGAGGCGTCCGATAAGAGCCTCGGTCATCCCGTCGGCGAGGTATTCCTGTGTTGGGTCGCCAGACAGATTTTTCAAAGGCAATACCGCCAGTGACCTGATGGCCAACTGCCTAGTCCCTTTAGCGCTGCCGCGGTTCAGCACCAAAATGACAGTCAAGAGTGTCAGCACGGTGGCCACTCCGAACAGCACCCTCAGGCGGATAGAAACCACTCGCTTTTTGGCCGATAGAACCACAGGGCCCGAAGCGACCTGAGTCAGCAATGGGAGGGGCTGCACCTGCTGGGTGGAATCTCCATTGTTGCAGATCACCGGCGCGGCAAAGCGGTATCCCTTCCCGACCACGGTTTCAACGAAACGAGGCTTCTCAGGGTCATCCCGCAGCACTACGCGAATCTTGCGGATAGCGGTGTTAATGCCGTGATCGACATCCAGGAAGACGTCCTTGCCCCAAAGGCGCTCGGCGATCTCCTCGCGGGATACTAACTCTCCGCGCCTTTGGACCAGCAGGATAAGCAACTCCATGGGGATTTTCTCCAGGCGCAGGAAGTGTGCACCCCGTTGGAGGCGATAGCGGGACTGATCGAGTGTGAACTCGCCGAAATGGAATTCTTGGGCCGTGGATCCCCCGGACATCTCCTGACGTGCGTTGCGGAAATGATGCGCCATAAACGGCTAACAAGCAACGGTGCCAGCGACTTACGGGTTCAGCAAAACTTTATCTCCTCTTCAGAGAACCTGCATTGCATGCCAAAGTGCGTAACCGCCAAGATAGGCCACAAACGACTGTCCGGACAACACCGGATTAGCGGCCGGCTCTGCCACAAGTTAGGAGAAGAAAACAAGATTCTCAAACCGAGTCGCAAAAAAAATTACACAACCACTGACTTTAGGAGGAATTATGAAGAGTTTAACAGCATCACAATTTCGCTCAACTCTGCGGCAATGCGCCTTGTTGATTGCGCTGAGTCTGCCGCTGTCGGCTTTGGCCGATAACTGGCATGTGCAGGTGGGCGCGCAGACCGACGACAAAGCCCACCAGGCGCTTGCCTTCTTGCCCAATGAGATCTGGATCCACCCCGGCGACAGCATTACCTGGACGTTTCCAACCGGCGAGGTCCACACCGTCACTCTTTTGAAGCCAGGACAGGTGCGGCCATCCCGCTTTGCCGGATGTCCCGGTGCCACGCCCGATCTCTCCCCTTTTGACGGCGCCGCCTGTGTCAACAGTGGCGTGTTATCGAACGGCCCCACCTACACCGTGGTTTTCCCCGTGACCGGCAATTTCAAGGTGGTTTGTCTGGCTCACCCCAATATGACAGCCGCCATCCACGTGCTGGAGCTATCCACGCCATTGCCCCACGACCAGGCCTCTTACGACAAACAGGCCGACCGGGAACGCGCCATTCTGCTCTCCGATGCGATGGCCTCCGCCCACAACCATTCCGGCTCAAACGACGTAACCGCCGGAGTGGGGCACATTATGGGCAACGGCGGCGGAACTCAAACCGCCTCGGTCATGCGCTTCATGAATGCGACGAAAGTGATCCATATTGGCGAGACCGTCGAGTGGACGAGCGCAGAGGCAGTGACTAACCACACCATTACCTTTGGCCCGGAGCCCGACCCGCTTAACCAGATTCCGCCCTCTGCCAACGTTACAGTGGACGCGGATGGCGCGCGCCACGCGATCATCAGCTCTCCCTCTGACGCCGTGCACTCCGGATTTATTACCCAGGCGCCGC
>QHZC01000054.1:1683-2893 GCA_003224515.1 Acidobacteriota bacterium | reverse complement strand
CGGCGAAGAGCTTGGATACGGTGAGGCGGCTGAACTCGCAGTGGAAGTTGGTAAGACGATGAACCTCGGACGGGTGCCCTCGAGGTCGCTGACGAAGGTCCTCGAGGAGGATTTTGGAGTCAAAATCTTCTATCGAGAGGAGTTGTCGGCCTCAGCCGGCATCGGCGGTGGGCGACTTTGGACAAGCCATCTTGATGACGGCCGCAGTAACGGATGACCCCATTTCCTTTGCGGAATTGGAGAGCATTCTGGAATTGTCTGAGGATCGGCTCCTGTCTGCGCTGACTGAACTTCAGACGCTATTCCTTCCTCCGAAGGCTCCCGCCGTCGAGGGCGAACAGCGCTATCAGATCAATCTCAACACAAAGAAACTCGTTCGGCTCGGATATCGCTGCCCACAAAACGGAAGATCCTGGGTGCGCGTAGGCACTTCTTTCCGGAAGTGAATTGCTCTTGCGGCCAGCGCAGCAAAAAGCTAGCGCTTAGCAGGAGCCGGTGCCTGCTGGCGGTCAAAATTCACCTTGGGCACTTGGCGCGCTCCTTCTTCCGTCTTGAAGTAAGCATCATTCCGTGAGAAGCCGCTCATATTTGCAATGATGTTGTTCGGAAAAAGAGACAGATAGGTGTTGTAGTCTTGCAGTGTTTCATTGTAACGTCGCCGCTCCACCGCGATGCGATTCTCTGTGCCGGCCAGTTCATCTTGCAAACGCAAGAAGTTCTCATTTGATCTCAACTGAGGATAGTTCTCTACAATAACGAGCAGGCGTCCCAATGCCGAATCTAATCTGCTGTTCGCTGCGATCTTGTCTGCGGGCGTCTGGGCACTGAGCAAAGCGGACCTTGCTTTTGCGATTTCTCCGAAGACGGTCTGTTCCTGCTGGGCGAAGCCTTTTACGGTCTCCACGAGGTTGGGGATAAGGTCTGCGCGGCGCTGCAGCACCACGTCCACCTGTGACCACGCTGCGTTGACTGCCTCGCGTTTCACGGCCATTTGATTTCGACGGCTCACGAACGAGCTGCCGAAAATCAGGGCCACGATCAGCAGTACCACCACGACTCCCAACAGTGCTTTCATCTCTCCGTCTCCTCTCTCTTACTGCGAATCTCAATGACCCGCGCGCCGCCATTCCTTCTTGGGCACATGATGTTCCAGCGCCTCTGTCACCTTCTCTAGTGCACTCAGATAGCGGCCATACGCCGCACCTATTTC
>QHZC01000054.1:0-1669 GCA_003224515.1 Acidobacteriota bacterium | reverse complement strand
TTCGCATCAGCCCCAGTCAACTGCGCTACACGTGTGAACATTTCCGCGGGCGCCTCCGGCGGTTGTTCGCCAAGGGCTATGAGTGCGTGCCGTGCCAGCGTCCTTGCGCTCGAAACTGACTTCGAAAACGTAGCTCGCAATTCCGCTTCGTTCCCAGTGGAGAGCAGAAACTGCTGCCGTAACTTCAATACCATCGTTCGCAGCTCATGTTCCACCTGCACACGATGCAGATTCATGGGCACGTGAAGCTCGGCAACTACGTCTTTGCCGAGCAAGACCCGACGTTCACGCTGCATGTCGAAGAGTTCGATGGCAAACACGTCCGCGGAATGCTGGAGCTCTTTTTCCGTGAAAAACAGAGGGGCGGGCTCCTTCTCCTTCGCAGTCCACCATTTCACAACAGGAGCCACGCGTTTCAGTTCACCAACGTCCAGCGAGGCCATCACGCACAGAACGTTGAGATCTGAGTGGCCCTCGCGGTGATCACCGCGCGCGGCCGATCCGTAGAGAATTGCCGCTTGCAGATTGGCTTGTGCTGCTTCTTTCAGGCGGCCGACCAGTTCGGTAAGTTTTCGGTCCTTTTCTGCCATTGACTATCCCTTTCTGCCCGCGGCTCACCAGCTTCCGCCAGCTCCGCCACCGCCGCTCCTTCCACCGCCGAAGCCGCCAAACCCGCCTCCGCCCGACCAGCCTCCGGAACCCCCGCCGAAACCACCGCCACCCCAGGCCCCGCTGGTCCATCCTCCGCGCGACCGTCCGCTCGAGCTACTCGCGAGCATGCCCAGCAGAAACCAGAGCCAGCCGCTGCTGCCCGATCCGCCTCCGCGCCCTCGACGATTCGATCCTGAAAAGAGTTTGCCGACCACAGCGAAGAGGATCAGCAGTCCGATGATGCCCCAAAGACTCCAGCCGCGGTCGTGCGAGCGGTCTTCTCTCACAGCGCGCCTCGGTGGCTCCCCGGTGAGCGTCACTCCAGATGCACCGGCAATGTATCTGGCCAACTGCCATGCCGCGGCTTCAAGTGCTGCGCTGTAATTTCCCTGGCGCAGGAGCGGTGCCATGAGTCTGCCGGCATCTCCTGCGCGCGCATCGTTGATCACCGGCTCGAGCCCGTACCCGACCTCGATCCAGTATTTTCGTTCATCGGGCGCGACCAGAAGCAGCACGCCGCGGTCATCCTTTTTGCTTCCGACTCCCAGATGTTTGAACAACTCATTGGCGTATTGCTGGACATTCTCGCCCTCCAGCGAGTGCACGGTCACGATGGCCACCTGCGCGCGGGTCTTTCGCTCAAGCTCCGCACAAAGACCTTCGAGTCGCGTCTTCGTCACCGGATCGATCACACTTGCCAGATCCATGACGTAGCCGGTGGATTGAATTTTCTTGATGTTTTCGGCAGGTGCGAGCTTGGTCTCACTCATCAAGGTCGAAAGAATGAGGAGTACTCGCAGTGCGACGGATGGCTTCATCAACCGAAGTAGCTTCACTCTGGCATTATGCGGCTTGCTTGCTCCACTGCAAAGGCATCTCCCAACGGTACGCTAAACCGGTACACACGCGTGGTGCAATTCGGTCCCCGGAATCGAACTGGCTGCACTCAACCCAGGCCCCAGACGCCTTGATTAAGGTGGCCGCCCATAAACCAGCCGCTGATCAATTAACGGTCCTG
>QHZC01000404.1 GCA_003224515.1 Acidobacteriota bacterium | reverse complement strand
GGCACCCCACGCGCGCATTGCCGCTCACCCACGCCCAACTCACGGCCGCAACACACCCGCCCACTCAGTCAGCGTCGATGCAGGTTCGACTCAGTTCTCACCTCACTGTTGGGGGGCTCTAAGGGGGTCCCTTTCCCTTCTCCCAGACTCGATTTGACGGGGTAGTGGAGCGCACGGGAAAAACGGGCCCACCTCGTCACTTCGGAGTTAACCGCCTGTACATCTGAGTTAACAGAGCGCAGAGCGGCGCGGCGTGTGTGCGGCGTTCGGCCGTGCGCGTTCGGCCGTGCGGCGGGCGCGTGGGCGGGCGCGCGGGAGAGCTAACACTGACTGGTGATTTGCCGATCCTTTTGTGTTAGAACGCGCCAGTAGATCAACGCAATGACTTGGTATGTGTACGAAAACTGCGGGCGCGCGGTCACAGGATGGTAGTGCACCGGGGCGACTGTGGACACTGCAACTACGGTAGAGGAAAGGCTGGCGGCACCCATCCCTCAAATGGGAGGTGGCACGGTCCATTCGATTCGAGAGCTGCAGCACAACATTTCGCAGGAGTCGGATCGGTTCGATGTCACTGCGCCTGATTATTATCATCAACACGGGATCGCGTGAAGGCCGGAACGCACCTCCGCATGATTTTCGAACGATGTCACGACTTGGCCGAAATGATCCTTGCGACTGTGGCTCGGGGAGGAAATACAAGAAGTGTTGCCAACCCCTCGATACCGGACGCAAAACGAGGTCCCAAGTAGCGAGTTCATCGCTGACTCTGCGAGATAAGAATATTGCTCTACTGTCAGCGATGGACGAGATATTTGGCTTGGGGAGGCCCTGGAACAAGGTCAAGGATGGAATGACGGATGCTCAAATTCGCGAATTCTACAGTTTCATAGCGCAACTTTGGCCCATTGACGCAGACCCTCAACACACAATGCCCGCGCCTGACTCTACTCTGAAGGCGTTGTATCTTGGTGAAAATGAGCCCGAGGCGATGCTGCATAACGTGTTCCGCTTCTGTCTCTATGCCGACCAGATCATTCTGGTAAATCCTTTCGAGAACCCAAATCTAATAGCAGAGGAATTCAATCCACTTCACCGTCCTGGCGAGTGGAAACTCCAGACCATTCGACTCGTCTATCATCTCATGTTGCTGACACCGTGGATTGCGGCGGGTCTGGTGGTTCTGCTCCCTGACCCCGGAGATTTCATCCGGCAGCTGCGTGTCGAAACCTGGAATCTCGCGGCAAAACGGCTAGAAGGAGTCGAGTTATCAGCTGAAGACCTCGATAAATCGACGATGAAACAGCGCACAAGGGACACATTCCTTTTGGCGCCGCGAAGCTACCTAGAACGGATGACGAGGGAAGCGACTCCTGGAATTTCCGACGAAGAGGTCCGGAAGGTTTTGAACTATTTGGAGGAGACGCGAGCGAATAATCCCTTTCTGCCGAACGTGACTCTAGATCGTATGCCAGCGCAAGTAATGGCGGCTCGCATGGGAGCAAACCTGGAAATGGGAATGTACATTTGTCAGGCAACCGGCGCTTTCCCATACACTAACGTGAGGTTCAGATGGAAGGAGATTCTTGGCGCGACAGAGAAGTTGGACGCAACTGCTCAAGTCTGGAGCCCCCTGACAAATGCATTTCAGAAGCTGACGTTTAAGTTTCTGGACAACGTGGATTCAAAATTTGCTTGCTCGATTAGGCAAGAGGGCCGCTTAGAGGGTTTTCGTTCTTATATGCGAAAGCTATGGAACACAGTGGGAGGGGAACCTGATCCTTTCAAATCGGAAAGCCTCGCCCGCGATTTCCGAGACGAGCTTAGTCAGGCTTTCAGTCAGGCGCAATCCGAGTGGGAAGCGATTGACCGCGAGTTGTTGAAGTGGGCCGTACCAACTCTCGGAGGTGCGATAGCTTCGGGAGCGTTTTCGTTGGCCCTTCCTGCCGCTGGATTCGCAGTCGCTGGTATCGGTGAAATCATCCAGGCAGAGATGAAGAGGCGAGAGTTCCGGCGCAAGGTGCCGATGTCCGTTTTCATCGATCTTCAGCGTCGATGAAATGCTCAGACTTCTTGAGATTCCACGACCCGCTACAAGAGCCCTTGGTCTCTAGTTAGCCCGCCTTGCACCGGCTTGCGCGTAACTGCAGCGCACTAGCTGGCATGCTTTTTGAGAAAATTAATCATCTTCTGGTATGTAGACCGCTTTACGACATTGCCGTGGCGGATTAGCCGGATCGTGTCACGACGAACTCCAGTTTCCTTTCTAATTTGACGTTCGGAAAATATCGCCAATTGCCGGAGAGTTTCGGGGGCTGCCGCTATCCGTCCGTTCTCATAAACGTTGCACTTGAATTCGATCTCATGATCCACTGGCCCCTGCTCTAGCTTTCGTTTGACATCCTTCCCGCAATAGCGGTGTTCGTTCGCCACTACATGCATTCTCTGAAGCATGCCGCGAGTCCAAATGCAGCATTGCTTTCCGTCCGGTCCGTTGAATTTTGATTCTGCATTGTTCACGTAAGTATCTAGTATTGAGCGGTAGGAGCGCACGGGAATGATGTCCTTGCTCCTGGGTTCACCGGTGGTGATGCGGCAGGGTTCACCCGTGCGCACGTTGTAGTATTCGACTGTGCTCAATTCTTGACTGTTCTTAGTAAAGCGGGTCACGAGAATAGGCTTGTCTGCTTCTCCGTCCAAGGCGAGGTCTCCATCGCGAATGACCGGAGCAAGAACGAAATCGTAGGGCCTGCAAAAATCCTTCAGCCTTCCAAGTACCGCCGGTGAACTTACGGGAATCCTCATCATGGCTGGGCGATCTAACCAGTCCGGCTCGCCACTCTTGAAGGCGATACCTTCGTTCTGCAAAACCTTTCGCCAGAACTCTACGGCAAACTGATCCTCATCCTTATCTGGCTTGCGCCGAATAGGGCTCATCAAATAGCCGATGCCGTGGGCTTTTGCGTCTACGATTTTCCGGACGTGCTTCCCCTCGAAAAGACAGTACCGCTTGGCGCTGATGGCGTAGCCGTGCAAGTCGCGAAAAGGCTTACTAGGATCTCCGTCGACGTAATTCACATCCTCCACTTTGAGAATCGTTCCATCAAAGCCATACGGGTTGAGAGAGGCGAAGCGTTCTGAGATTTTCACCACGGTATCGCGCGATAGGCAAGGGACCGGGTCGAATTCCCGCATGTCCGCCCCTTCCAGGCAACTTAAATCCGCGCGTGCTCCTCCGCGCGAGAATCCGCCTTTTTCGCTGGCGACTACGCAAATCGAATCTGTATCGCAAAACAGATAAGTGCCGCCGGCATCGGTGACGCTTTTTTCGGCGAGCGCTAAAAGTAGCCTGCCGCCGGCGGTTATCAGACTCGCGACCGGCGGGAAGTAAAACGGGCCTGGGACTTCCTGTTCCCGTATGCTTTGCCGGTGGTAGTGCTCGCCGGAGTACACATCTAACGTCACGTCCGCACCTTCGTTTTGCTCGTTCAACTCCACCAGGGGACCGTACGCGCCCGCATTTCCAAAGCACTTCAAGCCTTTTTTCAGACTCGCGTCTGCTTTGTGAGCCTCTTTTTGCTCAACAACATGTTTGTAGAAATCATCCACGTTAGGATCAATGGGAATTTTGCCAAGCAGTTTCACCGGCTTCATACCTTCCTGTTTTCCTACTGGCACCACCCGCGATGATGTCTGGGCCAGCGAGCCAGATCGGCTCCTCTGAAGTAAGGTAATTCAAGCCGATGTTGAGCCGGTCCGGTTCTTTATCGTTGTACGGAGCCCGCACGGGAAAGATGTGATGGTCAGGCCGAACCAGCGCGAAGAATCGGAAGTCCGGCCACAGTTCTCGATCGAAACATTTATCAGGCCTGTGCGCGATCATTCGGAGGAGTCGACGAACGTCTTCCGTAGCGTCCGGAAACTCCACCGAAGCAGCCGTGAGAATCTCCCAATTGCGCAGTAGCGTGTTCACCGTGCAGTATTGGGAAACAAAGTCAAGCCGCATCACTGGCACGCGAGTGTGGCGAATGTGACACTCGGCCCTGCCGTCGTAGTACGATTGCATCCCGATGCCGAGAATCTCATCCGGAATCTTGAATTTAGCGAGCGGTCTCATGATGTTCATTTCTCGCATGTAGGTTTTGGCGATGGATGCCGGACTGTAAGCCTGGTCCGGTCGAAGACTCGGCAGCCGGTGAGTGTCGAATTCCTGTTTAGCGGCGTTCAGCAATTGCTGGGTGATCTTCACGTCCTGTCTGCAATAACGAAGCTCGCTCTGTGTTATCTTCCCGCTGGGCTCGTGCTCTAGCTTTCGATCAATCGCATAACCCTTCATCTGAAATTCCGCGCACCATTGATCCAGGCTCATGTGCTTATCGAAGAGCGAGAACAGTAGCGTGCCTACGTCCAGGAACCTTCCCGGATTAGGCCATTCGTCTTTACGAAAGCGCGGAACGCCACGGGTTATAAACGTAGTGCGAGCATCCTTCGCCTCAAGATTGATCTCGGGACGGTAGGGATGCGCCTTCCAGGTGCGGCTTTTGTAATCGAGTTGCTCGGACAAGATGAGCCGGAATCCACCTTTGCGTGATCTGCGCCATCCACGCGAGAGCCGGCTGATGTCAAAAGCAAGATTGAAGCCCACGATCATCCACCCTTTACGAACTGCCGGCCAGAAAACTTTTGCCATGAATTCGGGAAACGATCTATGAACTTGAAGCCTTACCTGTGGAGGAAATCGCTTCATCTGCACATCGGTGAGCGTATTCAACACGAAGGTTCCAATCTGGTTTTGCTCTTCCTTCGTAATGTCCTCAGAGTAGACGATTCCCTCGGTCTCGCACACGTAACGATCACCTATCAGCCTGCACAAACGGTAGAACCCGAACATGAGCCTTTGATGAACATCCGTTCGGGTCTCCGTGTCGAAAATCAAAACGCGCTCGGGCCACCGTGGAAGTGATAGGTCACTTCGCTCGCGATGCCCCCGTGGCTTGTCGGTGTGCTTAGCCGTGTGCGCTCTGAGGTAGATGTCGCGATGCTCGCTCATGGTCATTCGCGTGATGGTTTAGTCCGTGACGGCGATATACTCTCTGCCCAGGTACTTCTTTCGCTCGACTTGCACAACGCCCTTCCATTCGTTCTTAGGTCCGAAGCGCTCGAATAGGCGGCGATAGTTGCCAGAGTCGTATTTAACTGTCCAGGAGTACCTCTTGCTGTCGACTTTGCAGGCAAGATCAATACCTTCGCCAAACTGACTGGTAGATTTACGCATGTCGCCAAGTAAAGTAATCTTTGTGATTCCTCTCGCCGATATGTCTTTTGCCTTGAGAAACGGGGGGAGTTCGCCTCCGCCGTTGGTCGTTGGAACTGGAAGAATCATCGTCTTGTCTCCTTGGTCTTCAAATGGTCGTCTTTTAGTTTCTGGTGAGTTCATGGTTGCATTTCTCCTGTTTGAGTAACGTGTTTTTCAATTGCTCCAGCAGCATCCATTCCGCGACCTTGATCGCTGCCAGCGCCCGCCTGACTCGCTCTACCGGATCGGGCGTATAAGTAAGGTCGATTCCAGCTCTGTCTAACATCGCGTGAAATAGAGGATGGCAGCGATCACAAAACGGCATTGTGAAGTATGCCAAATGGCGCCGCCCGCCCAGGTGGTTTCCCTGTACATTTCGAGTGCTTCCACAAAGCACGCATCGCTTAGCCGTTGTCTCGGGCACTCTCATGCCGCACCTGCCATCGCATACAGTTGCTCAAATGGGCTCTCTGAGTTCTCCATCGCTTCCAGGATGCGCTGCACTTCATAGTGCCCGGTCGGCAATCGGACACCACCAACGAACGTTCCCTTGGGGAATTTGTCGAGACGAGTGAAATCACCACGTCCAGCTTCCTTAATTGCCGCGAACCATTCCCCCACTAGGTAGCGGTCTTTTGAGCTTTTGGCATGAATTGGAATCAGAACGTCCGGCTTCGTGCTCGGACGGTATAGCGTCGCGCGCAAGCGGTCGGACGCAGTGACGCGAATTTTGCCGCCTGGACGTTCCTGCTTTAATTGAGCCCCAATGTATTTCCGGATTGAACGCAGGCTAACTTCGCGATTCTTTGCGGCTTGGGTAAGCGTAAGATTCGGATCGCGACGTAAATCCGAAAGGACGTGCAGTGCCTTTTCACGCGCAGATTGACTGCGATTTGAAAGCCGTGCGATCGGAGCGAGGTGAGCATTGCGGCGTTTCCGGCGTGGAAACCTTGCCATGCTCGCGAGGATACGAATCTTATCCCGTGCTTTGTAGTACTCGGCTTTATTTGCGAGCAGCTCCGTCGCCGCTTCGTTGCGTTAGCGGGCTTTCCTGCTTGCATTTACTTTGCAAGTAGGCAGGACCAGTTAAGTCCTCTTTTTAGTAAGACTTCCGAAGCACTACTTGCGTTATTTTGCGAGTAGGCTAACGCACTCTCTGGGTACGATTATGTATTTCCGCCCGTCGGAAGACCCGAGTAGTCAAGCGAGCGAACTTCAACTCCCCTTTTGTGCTTCTTGGCGTACGCGGCGGATTTTCCGGCGCAGGTTCGTTTTACCCCATGCTTCTTTCCACGTCAGCCCCGCTTGCCATTCTCCGCTTTTCATCCAATCCCAGAGCGGCTGCGCATGTCGCTTGTCTAACTCAGCACAGAATTTCATTCCTTGGAGGTTGGGGTTGGCGCTCAGGACCGTCTGAATGACGTCGTAAAGTTTGAGTCTTTGCTCCCATCCCTTCCGTTTGTTCGGCCCTCGCCGTTGACCGCTGACTGCCTCTACTCGAATCGCACCAGCGGCGGCGGTTTCCTCGTCCCGCACTCTTTTAATTGCCGCGCCTAAGTCCCACAAGAAAACTCGCCGGGCCCCCTTTAGTAGCAAACGAGTGTGAGCCTCTCCCAATCTCTCCTCGGAATCTCTTACCGGGACGTGCTGCTCCTTTAGTAGTCCGATGCCAACCAATGCTAGGGAGATTTCAAAGAGCCAAGCGGGCGCGCGCCAAGATGTCGGCGGCGGGAAGGGCGGAATGATGGTTGGGATGGATAACGAAACAGTTTGTCCGGGGACCAAAGGGGTTGTCCCCATATGCCGGACGTATTGATTTTCGCCATCGCACGCCAGGATGTACCAGTTGTGAATCCATTCCAGCACCGAGCCGACATCGGGCTGAAGCTGATCCGACGCCCAATGGTCAGGGTCGCGTCCGGTCTGGCGCGGGTGGGCGAGAGCCAGCTTGAAGTATCGGCGGTAGCTGTCCGCCAGCAGCGACACGAAGTCCTTCCGCAAAGGCGCGAGATGTCGATAAAAAACACTCGGTTTCCGGTTAACGGGCGCAACTTCGATTTCATCGTGGGCGCTCATAGCTGACATGTGTCCTCCGAGGAAAATTCTGTTCAAGTCTTGTAGCGCCAAATTAGCAACTGCTTGCAGTGCCGGTGTGAAGGTATGAGGCAGGTTTCGGTTTGTGCGGGCCATTTCGGGGGAAGTTTAACGGATGTGCGCTCTACCGGCTATTCGCGCGCGGCTCTTGCAGGCAGTTAGATCGACGCCGAGCGCTCTTGGAAGCGGGGAGCTTCACAACCAAGGCAACCGTCCCTTCTAGCCTTCTAGCCCCGTGATTTTGCACAGCCGAATCATCTATAATGATTTCAGCAATTTAGCGGGCCTGCCGCCTGTTACGAGCAGACGACAAGCCCTAACCACCATAGGAGGCATAGCTCCAATGACAGCTTCGCACACCGTACCGCAGTCCCATCATTCCGGCAAATCCCCTGTCACCAAGAGTGGCGTTCTCACGATCTACGGTTTCGGCGTGCGGGTGCGTATGCAGGCCGGTCATCTCGAAATCGAAGATGGCGTCGGCCTGGAGCGCTGCAAAATGAGGCTCGCCCGCGTGGGCCACGGTCTAAAGCGTCTGGTCGTTATCGGCTCAGCCGGGTTCGTCTCGCTGGCAGCGCTCCGCTGGTTGGCAGATCAGGATGCCGCCTTCGTGATGCTTGAACGCAACGGTAAAGTGCTCACCGTCTGTGGTCCCGTTTCACCCTCCGATGCTCGGCTCAGACGCGCCCAGGCGCTTGCTCACCACAACGGCAAAGCTCTGGAAATCTCGCGCGAGTTAATACGCGTAAAACTGGAAGGCCAAGAGCGAGTCGTACGTGAGCAGTTGAAGAAATCCACTATAGCAGAGGTGATTGCTCGATTTCGAGACCGACTGGCCGATGCTGAAAACTTAGACACGGTCTGCTTTCTCGAAGCGCAAGCTGCCGCAACATATTGGAACGCCTGGAGTGAGGTGCAAATCTTGTTCCCACGACAAGACGCGAGACGGCTGCCGGATCACTGGTTGCGATTTGGCGCTAGGCACTCTCCGCTTACAGGTCAGCCACGGCTCGCGGTCAACCCACCGAACGCGATTTTGAATTATTGCTTTGCGCTTGCAGAGAGCGAATGCCGGTTGGCTCTCTCCGC
>QHZC01000403.1 GCA_003224515.1 Acidobacteriota bacterium | reverse complement strand
AGCTGCCAAGTAGCCAAGGGGCCTCCCGCTTTTCGAGCTTATCGGTTGTTGTAGGGGCGGGCCTCGGCCCGCCCGTTCTTTTTTTCCTGCGAGGCTTGATGCCGCATTCGATCCCCATCACCCGCGTTTCACAATCCCGTCTCACGGAAGCACTGCGCGAAAATTCCGAATTCGGCGCCACCTTCGGCGACCACATGTTGGTCGCCGATTGGGAAGCCGGCTCCTGGAAGCAACCTCAAATCGTCCCCTTCGGCCCAATCTCGTTTTCTCCCGCGTTGACTCCTTTCCACTATGGCCAAGCCATCTTCGAGGGCTTCAAGGCGCATCGTACTGCCACTGGCGGCGTCGCGCTCTTTCGACCGCGTGAGAATTTCACCCGCCTAAACCGTTCCGCCGCGCGTCTCGCCATGCCCGAAATTCCAGAACCGCTCTTCCTCGAAGGGGTCGTCGAGTTAGTTCGGCTCGATCGCGATTGGGTCCCTCATCGTGAGGGCGGTTCTCTCTACGTCCGCCCAACGTACTTCGGTGTCGACGACACTCTCCTGGTTCGCCCCGCGAATCGTTTCCGCCTCATCGTCATGACTTCTCCCGTCGGCCCTTATTTCGCGCAGCCCATTCGACTTCTCGCCGAAGAGCGCTTCGTTCGCGCCTTCCCCGGTGGCACTGGCGACAGCAAAGCTGCCGGTAACTATGCCGGTGGCCTCCTCGCCGCGTGCCTCGCCCAGGAAAAAGGCTTTCACAACGTCCTCTGGCTCGACGGCGCGGAGCGCCGCTACGTCGAAGAATCCGGAGTCATGAATGTATTCTTCGTTTTGGATGGCAAAGCGATCACTCCGCCTCTCAGCGGCACGATCCTTCCTGGCGTCACTCGCGACTCTGCTCTGACTTTGCTTCGCAAGATGGGCATACCCGCCGAAGAACGCCAAATCTCCATCGACGAAATTCTCTCCACGCACGCCGCCGGAAAACTTACCGAAGCCTTCGGCGCCGGAACGGCCGCCATCGTTGCTCCCATCGCCTGCATCCGTTACCGCGATCGCGACCTGCAATTCCCCCCTGTTTTGGGTTCCTCGGTCGCCGCACGGCTCCGCTCTCGTCTCGTCGCCATCCAAACTGGCCGTGAGCCGGACACTCACAATTGGCTCTTGCCGGTCTAAGCTCATGGGAAGGGGTGAACGCGATGAATTACTACGCCTTGCTCTACGAACTCGTCGAAGACATGGTCACGCGCCGCGTTCCCTTCCGCGAAGAGCACTTGCGCCTCGCCGGCGAAGCCCGCGGACGCGGTGAGCTCGTTCTTGCCGGCGCGCTCGCCGAACCCGTCGATCGCGCCTTGCTCGTTTTCCACGTTGATGACAAAAGCAAAGTCGAAGCCTTTGCCCGCAAGGATCCTTATGTCCTCAACGGCCTAGCGAAAAAATGGGAAGTCCGCCCCTGGAACGTGGTGGTCGGCAACGAGCAGTCCGTTTCCTCCGCGGCCTCTGGTTCTCCGGCCCCGGCAGCCGAAACCATGCTGCGGCGCTGGTCGGCCCGCACCACGGAAGCGCAATTGCCTAAATATCTGGAGCACTTTTCCAAAAATGTCCTGCCCGAGCTCCGCCGCGTCCCTGGCTACCTTGGAGCCACGGTTTCCCTTTGCCGCCTCGAGCGCCAAATCGAACTCGTCGTCGAGACCACCTGGCGTTCCCTCGAATCGATCCGCAACTTCACCGGCCCTGACCTCGAAGCCGCCGTCGTCGCCGACCAAGCCGCCACCTTGCTCACCAACTTCGACCGCCGCGTGCGCCACTACGAAATTGTGGCAACCGACCACCCTTAGCTCCCGCACGCAAACCGGCTCGCGGGATTGCCACTCTTGGAGCACGCACCTAAGTTGTATTCAACAACATAAAAATCCCGCTGTAACCGCGCGCTCCATTCTCTCCGCGAGTTGCAGGTTCCCCTCCCATGTCGGGCAAAGAGATTATATGTGCTTGCAGCAAATCACAAGACCTAGTGACTGACCTCGAAGGGAATCGCATCACCGGTCTACCTGCCCGCAGCTGCCAGCTCTTCGGATCACTCGCGGTTTGCGGTGGCAGTTTCACCGACGCGGCCAAGATCAATCTCAATCAAAGCGTATTTCGGCAGGTCAACGTCTCGGCCACGCCGGGTGAGGAGGAATGCCAGCGAGGTTCCGAGACCCACCCACCGTGCCGCCTTGGCAACCGCGGCGTCACTCAATGATGTGCCTATCGCGCGAACGGGAGCCTCGGAAATATCATCGGAAACGTTCCAACTGCGTACGCGCAACCCAGGTCAACCAGCCCGTTTAGCATACCGGGCTTGCGACCGTGCAACCTGCCTTCTTCGGCTCTTTTCAGAGCGTCAATCAAGTTAGGCGGGGTTGTTTCAGAAGCTTCTTCTAAAATGAATAATCCGCAAATATTTGTTGCTCTGATCTGTATTCTTGCAATTTTTCGGAAGGTTCGCGATTCTCGGTGAGTCTGGCCAATCCGACGCTGAGAAGCACCTCTCCTGAACTCTATTTTGCGACCTCCTCGCTACCTGCGCGCGGCTTGCGTCTAACAAGCCGTCAGTTCCGTCACCAAGAACTCCATCACCGCTCGCGCATCTTCCCCGCCGCGCTTGAGTTGGTCGTCGGCCTTCTGAAAGGCCCGCAGGCCTCCTAGCAGGCGCTGCTTGGAGATCTTCCGCGCGTTCTGGAGCGCTAGTTCGGCCTGTTCAGGCCTCATGCCAAGGGCGCGCGCCGCCTGCCAGCCATTTGCTACACCCTTCAGCTCACTGGCCTCAATCAGTTTGCGGTACATCCACGTCATCGCACCGAGCATCGGCAGTGGTTCTTCTCCATTGCGCAACAAACGGTCGAGGAACTCCAGCGCCTTTTTCGGCTGGCGCGATGCCAGCATGTCCGCCAATTGCCAAACCGTCGTCGCCTTCTCCGCAATCACCAACGCGCCCACATCCTGCCGCCGGATCAGTTTTCTCTCTCCCGCATAGGTCGCCAGTTTCTCGATTTCCATTTTCAATCGCATCAAATCCGCGCCCACAAACTCCGCCAAATCCTCCGCGACACCCTTTTCGAATTCCACGCCCTCGTCTTTCGCCATCACCCTAGCCAGCGCCGTCGCCGACGCCAGCCTCTCTTCCACCTTTTCGCCCAGCCCGCATTCCACCACCAATGTTTTCTCCGCGAGCAGCTTCCCCAATTTCATCCGCTGATCCAGTCCCGTCGCTTCCACCACCAGCACCGTGAATGGCGCGGGATCTTCGAGATACGCGCCGAGCTGCGCCACGGCCTCGTCCCGGTTTTTCTCCCCGAGCTTCTCGATCGCTTCCACATCCTCGAGGAAAACCACCTGTTGTGGCGAAAGCAGGGGAAGCGTCTGCGCCTGTTCGAACGCCGATGCTTCGGGCACAAATCTCTCGATCAATTGCATTCGGCATGTGTCGCGAAGATAAGGCTCTTCCCCCAGCAGCAGAATTGCCGGAATGAGCTTCCCCTTTTCCAGCCTCCCCAGTAACTCTTCCGGCGATAGCCGCGCCATGCGCTCCCTTTCACGTCCCTAGGGACTAATCAATGCACTCTCATGAGACAAACTCATTCGTGCAGCCCTCAAAAATCTCCTCTAATAATTCTCCACCACCGCCGCCACCAGCCGCGCTGCAAAGTCCTGCGCCATGCGGTCCAGCGCCGGGTCTTGCTCCTCAAAAAAGTTCTTAATGCTGTTGGGGTTGGTTGCGTCCGTGGAAATCTCGTACTGGTTGCGGAAAATAAAATTGTCCGTGTGATAGAGGACCTTTCTCGTCTCGCGTTCTTCGAAGGTGATCTCGCACTTCAGGGTAACCAGCATGGTCGTCGCGCGGCCCGTCGCCGTATCAAACAGCAACGGTACCGCTTCCACACTTAGCACCTTGCCGTGCAGTACCGCATCCCCGTTGGCTGGATCGGGCACCACGCGATAAGAAGTCTTGGCGAGGAATTCATGTACCGTGGCGGTCGTCAATCTCTGTTCGATGCGGTAGCTAGTCGTTTTGTTTTCCAGTGCCGGCACCGCAATTACATGGATGCTCTTCGGCAACGAGTCGGTCCGCCCTGCCACGTGATATCCGCAGCCCACCGATGCCAGAGCCAACACCACCAACACTCCTGGCATCGACGTATTCCCCCACTCGAGCTTCATTGCGCGAGTTTCTCCGCCAGCTTCACGGCATTTGCCGCTGGCAATCGAATATTATCCGCCGCACCCCAGAACCACCAGGTCCCCGGCTTGCCCGGCTCAGCCTCGGCTTCGGCAAGTTGGATGGCCGCTTCTTCCGCGACGGTCACATTGCTCGGAGTTTCTGGCGGTTGAAGAACGGTAAAGCTTGCCGTTTTGCATGCACTGGCGATCCGCGCGGCATCCACCGAAGGGTCTAGCTCCGCGCAGGCCGAAAACGTGACGCCGTAAAATACCGGCGCATGCACCAACTGAACCGCTGGAACAACGGCCCCGCTGCGGAGGCAGGAGCGCACCTCCGTTCTAAGAATTGTCAGCGCTTGGCGTAGATCGATTCGGCTGGCAGGCCCAAAGCGATCCAGGATATTGAAGGCTACTTGCGCGTCGAATAGTTGCTTCCCAGCACTTTGAAAGGAGAGCAACTGACTCGTCTGTGTTTCCAGTTCTTCGATGCCTCGTTTTCCTGCCGCAGAAACAGGCTGGAACACGATGGAAGTAAGACGGCTTAATCCGAGGTCTTGCAAGGATAGAGAAAGGCGTACCATCGCTTCGGCGCCAGCGGATGGAATGGATGTGCGTGTGGGCTTCCCAGGAAGGACTTCGCCGCGAAGTTTCTCCAGACCCGGAAACCATGCGAAGGAGTTGGCGAATGCCGCCGAGTGGCCCGAGAGATCGACAATCACCGCCCCGCTGCGGTGCGCCAGTTCGAAATTCGCGAGGGTGAATTCGAACGAACCCGTGAAAAACACGAATCGCGCGCAGGCGAAGCTACCTTCTTCTACCGGTTGAATCACCGCGGGCTCTCCGCCAGCCTCGGTCAAAGTTCCTGCAGCCATTTCCTCATCCACCAGCCGTAAATCCCATCCTGCGAACCGGCTTTCCTCGAGCAGCGACTTCAGCTCCGCGCCCAGCAGCGAAGACGCACCCGCAATCACGATCCGGCTGGAATCCCTTTCAAATGAAGGCATGAATCACGCGGTCCGCGAAACCAAACGATGGCGCACAAAGCGCACCAGATGCAACGCTCCGCCTATCGCCGCATAGGCGCCCGCCAGGACCACCAGCGCATACTCCGAGTAGCGCCAGATCACAGCCACGATCAGGCAGAGGAGAACAATCGCCAGTGACGGCTGTTTTCGAGTCCAGGGAATCTCCTTGAAGCTGGAGTAGCGGATCGTGCTGGTCATCAACGCTCCAAGCCCAGCCGCCAGCAGGAACCAAGCCACGGACCAACGCCAGTTGTGCAATGGTTCCTTAAATCCATGGACTAGCGCGGCAAGCATACCGGCCGCCGCTGGCGTCGGCATTCCCACAAAATATTTCGATCCGCCGGGTGCCATGCCCTGCACGTTGAATCGCGCCAATCTCCATGCGCAACAAATCAAAAACGCCAGGCAGCAAACCCATCCGAACTCGCCAATTTGTTGAAATGCAACCGACCCGTCTCCCGGCAGGCTGCGCACTCCCCAGGCGTAAGCCATCACCGCCGGCGCGATCCCGAAACTCACGACGTCAGCCAGCGAGTCGAGTTGCACTCCAAATTCCGTGTTTGTGCCCGTCATCCGTGCAATTCGCCCATCAAGTGAATCAAACAGAATCGCGAAACCTATCGCCTTTGCGGCGCGGTCAAAATCGTCTCTTCCTCCGAGTAGCGACGCCACCACCGCATAGTAGCCGCACAATAAATTCGCCACCGTAAACAGACTCGGCAGAAGAAAGATTCCCCGTCGTAATCTGGGATTCTTGATTCGGCGTCCTTGGAATGGTATTTCGTGCTGTTCGGGCTCGGGCATGGTCACGATCGCTTCCCCGCTGCAGTTAGTTTTGCGTCCTTCTCTGTTGCGCTCATTCCATCCAATTTACCCGCCACAGGTTTCGCAGGCCACCGGGCCAGCACACTCGATCCGCCTTTCACATTCTCCCCCAGCTTCACCAGGATCTCTGCCTCTTTCGGGAGCCATACGTCCACCCGCGACCCGAATCGTACCAACCCAATCCTCTCTCCGCGAGCCACCCTTTCGCCGGGCTTCTTCCAGGTGACGACCCTTCGCGCAATCAGTCCGGCAATCTGCATGAACACCATTTCTCCGGCTTCGGTCGAGAGAGTGAACACATTTTGTTCGTTTTCTACCGATGCCCGTTCCCGCATCGCGGCCAGAAATTTCCCTGGCCGGTATTCCATCTTGGTAATCGTTCCGGCGGCAGGCGACCGGTTCACATGCACGTTCCAGACGGCCAGAAAAATACTGACGCGCTTTCCCGGCCTCCCCGCGTTCTCCTCATCGGTAACGACCACCACGCGGCCGTCGCCGGGAGATACCACCGCCCCAGAATCGGTAGGAATCACGCGCTCTGGATCGCGAAAAAAAGAGAAGACGAACGCAGCGAGGAACACCAGGACAATACCCACCACATACCAATGCACCAAGAAACTGACACCGCCCAGCGCCAGCGTCGGCAATCCGTAGTAGTAGCCTTCTTT
>QHZC01000402.1 GCA_003224515.1 Acidobacteriota bacterium | reverse complement strand
CGTAAACGTCCACGCCGGTCGCTTCTCTAATGTTTCTGACTTGTGTGGGGGTTAGTTCGTGATCGAATACCAGGCTTGCGGCCTTGCGGGGCGCTTTCACGAGCTCGCTCAGCTCTTCGAGTTTTCCCGGCCCGATGAAAGACGCGGCCGTAGGGGACTGCAGTTTCTGCGTGAGCGTTCCGACGATCTCCCACCCCAGCGTTTCAATGAGTTGCCTCAGTTCCTGAAGCGACGCATCGTGCTCTTCGGCGGACGTCTTCTGGAGCTGCACATCTATAAGGATGGTGGCCGGCCTAACTTCGGACTCTGAAGGATGGGTCATCTTCAAAGCATATCTCAATTAAGCCGGAATTTGCGATTTGGTCCTCTGTCTCGAGCATCGTACGCTTTTCCGCGCGTTCTTGACGGCCAAGTCCCGTTAGTGTTTTATCGGAAGCGCGCATTTGAGGAAGCATGTACGCGTGGGCGCGGTGCTCTGGCGCGCGTTCAACGGCGGTTGCGGTGGATCCCGTCGCCAAGTGAGTCACAATCAACGCTGGTTTGGGTGTCGGAGGGTTCGATACGACGTTTGACAGCCAGGGCGTAAAAAACGTGTTCCAAAAGAATCAGCTAACTCCAATAGATTCGGCTGGTCTTCGGCCTGCACAAAACCGCCCGATTTTGACGCAATCAGGAAGTACAGTTGGCTTCGCTGAAATGTGCGGCTCCGAATCTCAGTTTCCGAGTGGGAGCACATCTCAGGTTAGCCGACCCAAGGCCCTTCCTATCATCATCCTCACTCGACGATGTGATCAGCTGGGGCCCCGGCGTACCAGGGCGCGCTCACCGTAAAGATGCGTTCGTTGCCGCGGGCGAGCAGCACCCATTCCAAAAGCCGGCCACGCTGATTGTGAAGGAAGTATTCATACCATTTGTCTTCCACAAGCTCGGGTATGACCACGATGATGCTGCGAGCGGGATGCTCCTTCGAAAGGTCGAGAATGAACTGAACGATGGGAATGATGATGAAGCGGTAGGGTGAAGGCAGGACATGGAGCTGGGGCGGCTCCTTGGCTGCCGAGCGGAAGGGTTGCTCAACGTAGCGCTCCCAGTCCTCGCGAAGCAATTCGGTGTGCTCGCTGGGCTCGACGTGTAGGGCGATCACTTCCGGTGAAAGACGGGCTGCAAATTCAATTCCCTGGCGGGTGATGTTGCTCCAGCGATCGATGGGAATGACGGCAATGGGAGGCTGGCTGAGAGTTGCCGCGTGGACGGGGACCTTGCACGTGGTGAGGATTCTTACGGAGTGGTAGTGGCGGCGGACAGCGGTGAAGAAAATAATCGTCAACGGAATGAAAAGTAGCGTAATCCAGGCGCCTTCAACGAATTTCGCCACCAGCACGACGACGACGGTAATGCCGGTGACGAGCGCGCCGAACCCATTGACGAGTGCACTCTTCAGCCAACCCGGACCGCGATTCTTCCGCCAGTGCATGACCATGCCGGACTGCGACAGCGTGAAGGCCAGAAAAGCGCCAACGGCATAGAGCGGTATGAGTCGATCGGTGACACCGCCAAAAAGAATGAGAAGGCCGCCACACAGTATCGCCAGGACAACGATGCCGTAGGTATAGACGAGCCGCCGCCCGCGATACCCGAAGGCGTGCGGGAGGTAGTTATTTTGCGCGATGGCGCGGCAGAGGCGCGGAAAATCGGCGAATGCGGTGTTGGCGGAGAGCGAAAGAACGAAAAGAATGGAGGCGATCGTCAGGTAGTAGAAAAAGCCTTTGCCGAAAACAGCGGCGATGAGCATGGAGAGAAGACTCTGGTAGCCGGGTTGGCCCGGATCAGTTGCAGCGATGCCGTAAATCTTCACGAGAGAGGAAATTCCCGCCAGCAGCACGGCCAGGAGAAAAATAATCACGGTGAGAGTGCGCTGAGCGTTTTTCACCGCTGGCTCCCGGAAGGCCTTTACGCCGTTGCTGACAGCCTCCACGCCGGTCAACGCCGTGCAACCGCCCGCGAAAACCTTCAGCAGCAGCCAGTAGCTGACGGCTTCGGTCATGCGCGGCGGAGGCGGAAGGGGGGCCGCCGGTGTTGGATGCCCGCCGCTGAGTAGAATACGGAGAACGCCTGCGACAATGGTAATGAGAAGCGTGCCGACAAAGAGATAGGTGGGAACCGCAAAGGCAAGGCCAGCATCGCGCACGCCGCGGAGATTGAGGATCGTGATGACGATCAGAATGCCAACGCAGAGAGAAACCGTGTGCGGCAACAAGGATGGAACGGCCGAGACCAAGGCACCCACTCCCGCGGAAACGCCCACGGCCGCCGTGAGAACATAATCGGCGAGGAGCGCAGCCGCGGCAAGCAGGCTTGCAGGTGCTCCGAGGTTGAAACGCGCTACGGTATAGGAGCCACCACCGGAGGGATAGGCGGCGATTGTCTGGCGATAGGAGAAGTACACGATCACGAGCAACGTGATGATGGCGGCGCTGATTGGAACGATATACCGAACGCCGAGAAGGCCAAGGGGAATCAGAAGGTTGAGGGCCGCTTCCGGGCCGTACGCAGCCGAACTAAGCGCGTCGAGACCAAAGATCGGGATGCCCTGCGCGGGACCAATCTGCTCGGCGCGTTCGTCACTGGTCTTGATGGGCTTACCGACAACGAGGTCAAGTATGTTCATGAGCGCTCGGGTCCATATACCGTTCGCACCGGAAAAAACAAGATCTACCCACCGAGTGAGACAAGGATACGGGCATGAGATCGCATTCGCGCTCGTCCTATGATCGGAGCATTGTCTGAGCAGACCTACGATAACATCGGTTGGATTTGGAATCGCAAATCGGATTCATGCGCAATGAACGTCGCTCACTGGCTGCCCGGCCCGACTGTCCGTGCAGTCGGATTGCCCGGAAAGTGGCTCATTGAATGTGCGTGAGCGCGGCTCAGCTATTTCGTGTTCCCGAATCAGATGATTTTCGGTAGCGGTTTAGCACTCCGCTAGTTCGCTGCCCGGCGCTGGCAAGCCAAGGTTGCATCACCGCAAAGTCAAGGGGTGTTTACGCTGTGACCGTGGAGGCTTCGGATGACTGGGGTTTGAAGTGAGGCAGAATGGATTCAACGGGGATATTCAAAACGCTGAATCTCAAAATGTTCTCGATCTTTCTCGGCGAGAGGATTTGAACCTCCGACCCCCTGGTCCCGACTAACTGGATCGAAAATCCAAATCGTTTCAGTGGTGTCGCTTACGGTCCAGATTCCCGGTGAATGGCAGCACTCGCTACCAAACGGAGCCGGGTGTACCTCACCTCGGAGCAAGCCGCTGCGGCTGCACGTCAGTTTGGTTGTGCTCGCTTTGTGTACAACCATCTTCTGGCTTTTTCTCAAAGCAGATATAGTAACAAAATCAAAACGTCGGCCACCCAGCGTAGTCTGGAACTAACCAGACTCAAAACCGAAATACCGTGGCTTCAGGAAGTAAATGCGCAATCCCTACAGGAAGGGCTTTGGATACAGCGTATAAAAACTGGTTTGACTCCCTCACCGGCAAACGCCCCGACAAGGTGAAAGCACCAAAGTTCAAGAAGAAGTCTAAAAGGCAATCCGCCAGATTTACCAAAGGTTCGTTCCGTTTCGAGAACGACACGCTGAGCCTTTCT
>QHZC01000401.1:3368-13090 GCA_003224515.1 Acidobacteriota bacterium | reverse complement strand
ATGCTGGCCTCCATTTGCGGACTATGGGCGGGGACGGTGTACGTTCCTGCTGCGGTGACGGTGCTTGCGGAAGCGGCGGGGAGGACTGGACCATCGGCCGCACAGCTCGCTTCGCGGGCGACCATGCTCATTTCGTTCGCGACCATTCTGGGCTGCTTGGCGATGCCTTGGCTTGCGGAGAAACTCGGACGACGCGGTGCTTTGGGATTTTTCTTCGCTCTGATGCTTGCCTTCGTCGCGCTCACCTTTGGAAAGGTCTTCTATCTGGGGGCCCCGGCTCTGCCATGGTTTTTCGTTTGTCTTTTCTTTCTTGGCTTTGGCGGCGCGAATTTTGCGATTTATACGCTCTGGCTGCCCGAGCAATATCCGACGGAGTGCCGCGCCAGCGCTTTTGCTTTTTCTACATCCTTCGCAAGATTTGGTGGCGCCGGCATCACCTTCCTCGTCGGCGCCGGTGTTCAGCATTACCAATCGATCGGAATTCCGGTCGCTCTAACCTCCATCGCTTTCGCGATTGGCTTGCTTCTGATTCCTTTTGGCGTTGAAACCCGCGGGCACACTCTGCCTGCGTAGACTAACCGAAAAGGCAAAGAAAACATGGCTGAAGTGGACGCCAAAGTTTACCCCATCGAGGCGCTGCGCGATTTCAGCAGGCGCATGTTTCTCCATTTCGATGTTCCCAAGGAGGATGCAGTCCAGGCCGCCGAAGTCCTTGCTTCCGCAGACCTGCGCGGCATCGATTCTCACGGCGTCGCCCGCCTGCATAGTTACTTTGACATGCTCACCTTGGGCCGCATTAATCCCAAACCTGAAATCAAAGTGATGCGCTCGACGCTAAGTACCGCAACCATGGATGGCGACAATGGCTTGGGATTAGTTGTTGGCCCGAAAGCGAATCGCATGGCCATGGACATGGCGGAGAAAGCAGGCTCTGGCTGGGTCAGCGTGCGGAATACCAACCACTACGGCATCGCCGGCTACTATGTGCTCGAAGCTCTGGAGCGCGACCTAATCGGCTGGGCGATGACGAATTCGACGAGGCTGGTCGCACCTCTGTGGGGTGCGGAGCGCATGCTCGGCACTAACCCCATTGCCATCGGTTTTCCCGGCATGGAAGAACCGCCCATCGTGATTGACATGGCCACTTGCGCCGCCGCCTATGGAAAAATCGAGATGGCGCGCCGCCGCGGCGAGCCAATTCCCGAGGGCTGGGCCATTGACAGCGGGGCCGCTCCACGACTAATCCGGATGACATGGTCGCCGGCGGCGCGCTTCTGCCGCTCGGTTCCGATCGCGATCGTGGCGGGCACAAAGGCTATGGTCTCGCCATCATGGTGGACGTCCTGTGTGGCGTTTTGAGCGGCGCGAATTGGGGGCCGTTTACCCCGCCTTTTGCCCTTCGCCAGGAAATCCCCAGCCGCAACGTGGGCCGTGGAATCGGCCATTTCTTTGGCACCATGCAAATCGACGGCTTCATCGATCCGGATGCCTTCAAGCGTCAGATCGACGACTACGTCCGCGTTTTTCGCGCTACCAAACCGGCTCCCGGCACGAACGGGCCCCTTTTGCCCGGCGACCCTGAACGCGAAGCAGAAAAATGGCGCCGCAAAAATGGCGTCCCGCTGATTTTGCCCGTGGTTGAAGAATTACGCGACATCTCCAAGAAAACCGGCATTAGCTTCGAGTAGCAATTGGCAGGAATGGTTTAACATCGAAGCGACTCGATCGACTTACCGCGAATGGATGCATCCACGAGTTGAATGGTGTGCACCACGGGGATCTTTTGTCCATGGCGCGCCAGTGCGGATTGCATTTGCAAGATACATCCGGGATTTCCTGTTGCCACCACATCGGCCTTAAGCGGCTCAATGAGCTGGGCCTTACGATCGCCAAGGGCATTAGCGGCATCGGGCTGCACAAGGTTGAAGATTCCCGCGGAGCCACAGCAGATGGCGGCTTCGGGAATTTCAACAAGCTCCAGCCCGGGAATACCGGAAAGTAACGCGCGAGGTTGTGAACGAACGCCTTGCGCATGTTGCAAGTGACACGAATCGTGGAACGCCACTCGCAGTTTGAGCTGCTGTCGTGCGGCGCGCGGCTCGAGTTCAGTCAATACTTCGCTGACATCTTTGCACTTGGCCGCGAAGATCCTGGCTCGCTCTGCGTAATCGGGATCATCCCGGAGCAGGTGGCCGTACTCTTTCACATTTGAGCCACACCCTGCCGCGTTGGTGACGACCGTCTCGACGTCCGTGCGTTCCAACGCGTCGATAGTCCTTTTCGCCAGCTCCACCGCCGCCGCTTCCTCTCCGGCGTGTACGAGAAGAGCTCCGCAACAGGGTTGCGTCTGCGGAGCGACGACTTCGCACCCTTCGGCGGCCAGAACCCGCGCCGTGGCGGCATTGACTTGCGGTAAAAATTCGCGCTGCACACAACCCAGCAGCAAACCAACCCGGCGGCGCTTTGTGCCTGCGGCCGGCGTGACTTCGGCGACCGCTTCCCGCGGCCCGAGCTTCGGAAGAAGCGCTTCCATCGCGTGCATCTTCTTGGGCAACAACTTCAGCAGGCGCAAACCCCGCACGACGGCCTGCAATCCGGATTTTTGATACGCAAGCAGGGGCAGGCGCATTCGCCGCAAGCGATCTGGCCGGTTAAAAGTTTCGAACATAAACTGCCGGTGGAGCTTTTCTCCCAGGGAGCGTTCGGTCTTTCGTTCGATCTGCGCGCGCGTGGCCTCGATGAGTTTTCCGTAGTCCACGCCGGAAGGGCAGGCGGTCATGCAAGCCATGCAGCCGAGGCAGCTATCGAAGTGGCTCACCTACGTCGAATTCATCTCCGCAGCGCCCTCGCTGGCCATCTTCATGAGGTAGATGCGGCCGCGCGGTGAATCCATCTCCTGGCCCCACAAAACATATGTGGGACACACCGGCAAACAAAATCCGCAGTGAACACACTTTTCAATAATCTCGTTGGAAGGCGGATGGTGCGCGTCAAAGGCGCTGGCGCATTCCTGTTTTGCGGTGGAATCCTGCATCAGATGCCACCCACAAAGCGGCCAGGATTCAGAGTGTTCTTGGGATCGAGTTGCTGCTTCACTGACTTCATCAAGGATAGCGCATCACCGGCCGTTCCCCAGGCGTCGAACGCCGGCATTTTGTCCGGACGATGGAGCACAACAAGAGAACCATCCTGGTCATCCAATTCGCTGCGTAGCGCCTGAAGCGCCCCGCGCAGCGAACTGGCCTTGCCCTCCAAACGAAGCCATCCGATGCCCGTCGGGTACATAAGCACTTTCCATCGGAGCTGATGCGCGTTTGCCGAGTGCGCCACCAGCTCCATGGTGCGCTCGAGGTTTACCGGCAAGATGCTGAATTTCGCGATGGCCGTGCTTGCCGGATCAGAAAAAGCCCAAAGCTCCTCACGCGCCGTCCAGGTTGAGGTGGGAGCCTCCGAAACACTTGCAAGTGCCGCGAGACTTCGCAGTTGTGTTTCCTGGGCCGCGAGGCCAGCCTCAGTTCCTTCAAACAGAATGTCAGAGACAGGTGGAGCGTCATCTGAAAAATGGGACTGCAGGAAGGTGTGAGCGAGTTTCGAATCCTGAACCGCGAGCACAAATTTCTGCGTCTCTTCCGCATTCACAGCGGAGACGCTGAAGGAACGCGAATTGAGAGGAAGCGGATGGAGGCGGAATACGGCGCGGGTGATGACGCCGAGTGTGGCTAAGGCCCCGGTGACAAGNNGTGGCGCCGATGATCAGGTCGCGCAGAGCGCCAAACCGCAAACGGAGCGCACCGCTGTCGTTGGTGGAGAGCACGCCGCCGACGGTACCCTTTTCCGGCCAGAGCGGATCAAGCGCCAACCGCTGGCCATGCTGCGCGAGCGTTTCCTGCAATCTTTGAATGGTGCAGCCGGCTTCGACACTCACGGTGAGATCCGCCCAGGCGTGCTCGATGATTTCGGTCATGCGCGCCGTCGACAAAATCAAATCCGCACGCGTTGGCGAATTTCCCCACCCGAGCTTCGTCCCGCCGCCCCGCGGAATCACCGTCAGCCCCGCTTCGTTCGAAAGCCGCAAAACCTCGACAAGCTCTCGTTCCGTTCCTGGTTCAATCACCAGCTTCGGCTGCGCTCCCGCGACCGCATCCGCGGCAGTTGCCGCACGCACATACTCATTCCCGACAAGGGCGATGAGTTTGTAACGCAGCATCGAATGCAAACCGCTCGGCTCGGATTTGATTGCGGCGTCCATCGGTCGGCGTCAGTAGCGCTCCGCGATCCCCGCGGATTCGATCGGGTGCGGCACGAATTCACCTGGTTTTTCGCCGCACAGGCGGGGGGTCGGAAAGACTTTCGTGGGATTCGACAGCTGCAGCGGCTCGAAAGCGCTGCGGACGCGCTGCATGGTTACCAAGTCCGGCTCGGCAAACATTTTCGACATCATTTTCTTTTTGTCTTCACCAACACCGTGCTCTCCCGTAATCGATCCACCGGCAGCAATGCACAGCTCTAGAATCTGCGATGAGAGAACTTCGGCCGCTTCCTCCTGCCCCGCGATGCGCCGGTCGTAGAGAACCAGCGGATGCAGGTTCCCGTCGCCTGCATGAAACACATTAGCCACGCGCAATCCTGCTTCCTGGCTCAGCCGTTCAATTTCGCCCATCACCCGTGGCAGCGCAATTGGGCGAAATTCGCCCCATTGCCGCGAAAGCCGCCTTGCGGCCCTTCCAGACGAGCGCGCGTTCGGCATCCGACTGAGCCAGGCGAATTTCCGATGCGTCATTCGAACGGCAAATCTCGTTCACGTCAGTCATCAAGGCTTCGACTTCCGCGACAGGACCATCGAGTTCGACTAGCAGCAGACCACCACAGCTCGGATAGTTCGCGTGCACCGCGGCTTCTGCAGCTCGGATGGCGAGGTTGTCCATCATTTCAATCGCTGCGGGCAACATTCCCGCCGCAATGATATCGCTCACCGCCGCGCCCGCTTCGTTTGTGGAGGGGAAAGCGGCCAGCAACGTTTGAATGCACTCGGGCCGCTTCACGATGCGCAAAATGATTTTGGTGGCAACGCCCAGAGTGCCCTCGGAGCCCACGAAAACTCCGGCGAGGTCATAACCGGGGGTATCGAGCGTTTTCCCGCCGAGATGCACGAGCGAACCATCGGGAAGAACCACTTCCAGGCCCACCACATGCGTTGTCGTAAAGCCGTACTTCAGGCAATGCGCCCCGCCGGAATTTTCGGCGACGTTTCCACCGATGCTGCAGATCGATTGCGAGGAAGGATCGGGAGCGTAGAAATATTCTTGCTGCGCGACGCACCCGGTGACGTCCAGATTGATGACCCCGGGTTCGACAACCACGCGAGCATTCGGGAAATCAACTTCAAGGATACGATTCATCCGCGCCAGGCTGATGACGATACCGTTTTCAACGGGGAGCGCCCCGCCGCTCAGGCCTGTGCCCGATCCGCGCGCAACGAACGGGATTCGTTCACGGTAGCAAATTCGAACGATTGCCTGAACTTGTTCCGTGGAATTTGGCAACAGGACCGCGCGTGGCATGACACGGAAATTGGTTAGGCCGTCGCATTCGTAGGTATGAAGTTCTTCGGGCGAACAGACCAGGCCGCGGTCGCCGACGATCGCTCGAAGCTCGTCAAGAATGCGCGCTTCCATAAGATTCATTCACCGGCTTAAAAGAAGAAGCTTGCCCCATCAGTGAATGAAGTTCAACCCATTCGGGATGAACTGCGGGAAAACGTAGGCGTACATCATGACGATGATGCCGACGATGGCTGCCAGCGCCACAGAATGCCAGAAAACAAAGCGGAAAATGGAGCCTTCGTTGCCGACCTGGTTGGTGGCGGCGGTGGCGATGCAGATGGATTGCGCATCGATCATTTTGCCCATCACACCGCCGGCACTGTTGGTGGCACACATAAGAATGGGGCTCAAGTTCAACTGTTGCGCAGTGATTTTCTGCAAGCCGCCGAAGAGGGCGTTCGAAGAAGTATCGCTGCCGGTCAGGGCGACGCCGAGCCATCCGATGAAAGTGCCGAAGAAAGGAAAGAACCAGCCGGTGCGCGTGAATGCCAATCCCAGGACAGCATCCATGCCGGAGTAGCGCGTGATGTAACCTAACCCAAGCATGCACGTCATCGCGACAATGGCGAATCTCAATCGGATGAGAGTGCGGCCAAAGATCTGGAAGATTTTGCCAGGCTTGAGGCCGAGAAGGAAGGCGGCAAACAGGGCTGCCAGGAAGCAGCCCGTTCCCGTGGCGGTGAGCCAGTTGAGATCGAACCGTGCGGCTTCGGCTGCCGGCTTTTGTACCACCGGCGCGGCCCGAAACACTTTGGCATGTAAATACGGCCAGTCCCATCCCGGAGGTCCGGACCGAACCTTGCCATCTGCCATCACCACCCTGAAGGAAGGTGTCGTCGCTTTATTCATGCGCAGTTTAACAGCGGGCAATCCCCACACGAGGACAAAGAGAGAAAGGATCGCGAAGGGCATCCAGGCCTTCGCGATTTGGCCGGCAGAGAAGTGCTTCACGGAGTCTCTTGCTTCCGCGGCCGTCACCGCCTGTTCGTCCGCGAAACGCCAGATTTCCTTGGGCTGCCAGAACCGAAGAAATATCAGTGTGGCGACCATGGAGATGACGCCGGCGGCAATGTCCACGAGGTTGCTGTCCATGTAATTGGCCCACAACCATTGAGTCGCGGCGAACGAGCCTCCGACGACCAGGATGGCAGGGAATACTTCGAATGTTTCTTTCCAACTCACCATGGCGCGGACCAGCCATAAGGGAACGATGATCGCCGTGATGGGAAGAATGCGGCCGATCATCGCGTTCAAGTCGCTCTCGTTGAGGGCCGTCACAGCGGCGAGAGTGTGAACCGGCGTGCCGATGGCACCCCAGGCGACCGGCGCGGTGTTAGCGATGAGGTTGAGCGCAGCAGCTTGAAAGGGTTTGAAACCGAGGCCGATCATAAAAGCGCCGGCGATAGCGACGGGCGCGCCAAATCCGGCTGATCCTTCGATAAATGCGCCGAAGCAAAAGGCCACGAGAAGTAGTTGCAAGCGGCGATCGGGCGTGATCGCCGCGACAGACTGCTTCATGATTTCGAATTGACCGGTCTCCACAGAAATGTCATAGAGAAAAACGGCTGCAATGACGATCCAGACAATTTTGAGGAGGCCGAACGCCGAACCATAGAAAAAGCTGCTAACAGCGAGGGTCGCGGGCATTCGAAAGACCATGATTGCGCAAATAACAGCTGTTGCGGCGCCGGCGACCGCGCACAGATGCGCCCGCACTTTCAGCCCCGCTAGCAGACCAAGCAGAACGATGATTGGCAGCGCCGCAACCAGCGTGGAAAGCCACCAATGTCCCAGGGGATCGTATACTTGTGTCCAAGTCACAGGAGGACCTCCAGCACGCTAGTAATTTCGAATTTCTGACGAGCCTAAATTCCCGAACCGACCGCGAGAAGGAAGAGTGCTTGGCCGAGCCATCATGCTCCTCCCGGGAACGGTGCATTTCGGTCGCTGAGATACTTCCTTACCGCGTTCTTGTCAAGCGATAACTATCTCCCCCTATCTCCCCCAGGCCCCTGCCGCGTATGCCCCGGATGAAGGTCGTAATAGCGAGGCAAATCTGCCGGGCTAGAATGCATCACAGCCGTTGTAAACTATCGCCGAACTTTTTTCGGCTCTCAAGGTGCTAGACATGTCTCTTCGTACCCTCCTCCTCTCTCTCCTTGCAGCTGCTCCCTCCGCTATCCCGCCTTTCGCGTTCCCGCAATACGTAATGCCTTCCGGCCAGGACAAGTATTCTCTGGCAGGAAGGGTCGTCAATTCGCTCACCGGCGAGCCGGTCCGAGGCGCGCTTGTCCAGATTTATATGAGAGGGCAGTTCTCCGCGTTCACCGGGACTGACGGAAAATTTCAATTCGACCGTCTGCCGGGCGGGCAAACCCCCATTACCGTTCGCAAGCCCGGTTTTTTCTCGGAAGATGAACTGGAAAACCGCTCGCACGGCTTCAATAGGCGGGTTGCCGCTATCGGTCCGGAGACTCCCCCGGAGGTCCTCAAACTCGTTCCTGAGGGCGTCATCTACGGCCGAATCACCGCAGACGATGGCGAACCGATTGAGAACCTGCCGATTCAACTGGTGGTCCAGCGCATCGAGAACGGCCGCAAAGTTTGGCAAGATGGACCGGGCGGCGTGACTGATGAAGACGGAGCGTTCCGCGTCGCCGAGCTCCAACCCGGCAATTACTATTTTTCGGCGGGGCCCAGTTGGAATTCAGAGACGATCGCATCCCGTGCTTCGCGGCCCGCCGCGCTGGGGTTCCCGGTTGTTTATTATCCGGCGGGCTCTGATATTTCTTCCGCTTCCCCGATTTCCATTGTTCCTGGCAGGCAGGCTGAAATCAATCTCGCTCTGTCCCCGCAGCCTTGCCATCGGGTCTCGGGCACAATCACCGGCTACGCTCCGGGCCAATATACCAATCTTCAACTTTTCAATTCCGCGGGAAAGCTCATGTCGATGAGCGAAAGTTTCGATCCCGCAACCGGCGCCTTTCGCATCGCTTGCGTCCCCCGGGGCGCTTATACCCTCATGGCGAACGCGCCCGACCCTCAGCGGCATTCTCTGACCGCCACGCTCCCGCTAACCGTGAACGCGGATCTCTCCGGCGTTCACATTATTTTATTACCCAACGCGAACATCCCCATTCGGATGCGTGTCATCTCCTCGAAAACTGGTTCGCAACAATTCACGCAACAGGAAAACTATTTTCCTGCCCATGTTCAGCTTGTTTTACACAACCCAGGCATGTTTGAGTTCCGCTACGGCTCCCAGCAAGTCGGCGAACGTGGTGCTGCCTCGCTTGAACTTCAAAATATTGCTTCCGGCGCATATGGTGTTGAAATCGTTCCCAATGGCCCGCTCTACGTGCAGTCCGCCACCTCTGGCACGACCAATCTTCTCGAATCGGACCTGACCGTCCCGGCTGGCGTCTCGCCGCAGCCTATCGAAATTACCCTCCGCGATGACGGAGCTTCTCTCAGCGGAATGGTTTCATCCGACAATCCTACGTTTAATGCCACTGTTCTCGCCTTCTCCGAACACCTTTCCGTTCCACCAATCATTCAGTCGACCCAATCCAGTGGCGCCTTTCAATTGCCATTTCTCCCGCCTGGCGAATACAAGATTCTCGCCGTTGACCATCCCGAGCTGCTCGAATACAGGAACCCGGAAGTCATGCGCCAGTACCTGTCAGAAGTCCGTGAGGTCTCGCTGTCCCCCGGGCAGACGGCAAAAATCGAGCTCGACCTGGTGAAGGTAGGGGAGTGACCGGCATGTTTCCCCCCAAATTTCTGCAAGTTCTGCTTCTTCTCGGCTTTTCTTAACAGGCGCAGGCCCCGCCGCCGGTGGCGCCGCAGGCTTCCGTAGCACCCTGCGCCTTTCGAATTAGCGGCAGAGTTATTGACGCCATTAGCGGTCAGCCGCTCTCCCGCGCGTCCGTCACGATGAATGTATCACCGTCCCCCAATGCTCCTGCTCCTGTCGATTCCGCTGGCGCCGAACTCACAGACTCGGAAGGAAGGTTTACCTTCGCCGGCCTCCTCCCCGGCAAGTATTTTCTCACTGCCCGTCACCGTGGTTACTTCCCACAGATGTATCAGCAGCACGAATACTTTACGACCGCGATC